>NZ_JBFUHN010000004.1:0-171848 GCF_056402375.1 Variovorax sp. P4_B10
TCAGCCCCGCGGCGGTGCTTTCCTTCACGGTCGATGCGACGGTGCCCACAGCACCGGCCTTCACCGGCACGGACGACGTGGCACCGGTGACCGGCACCATCGCCAACGGCTCGACGATCAACGATGTGCGCCCGGCGATCAGCGGCGCGACCGCCGAGCCGAACGCGACGATGACCGTCACCATCTCCGGTCCGACGCCGATGACGGCCACGGTGGTGGCGAACGGGGCAGGGGCCTGGAGCTTCACGCCGGGGTCTGACCTCATGGACGGCAGCTACAGCGTTTCCGTCACCCAGACCGACGCGGCCGGCAACACCAGCCCGGCCGGCGCGCCGCTGACCTTCACGCTCGACTCGGCGGCGCCGCTGTCGATCTCGACGATCACGGCGGTAACGACCGACAGTGGAACCGGCGGCGACTTCGTCACCAGCGACCCGACGCTGGCGATCAGTGGCAGCAACAGCCCGCTGGCGGCGGGCGAGGCGGTGCAGATCTCGCTGAACGGCGGCGCGACCTGGCAAGCGGTCACGCAACTGGCCGGCACCAGCTGGAGCTTCGACAACACCGGCGCGACGCTGGCCGACGGCGTCTACAGCTTCCAGACCCGGGTCATCGACGGCGCCGGCAACACCGGCATGGTGTCGAGCCAGGTGGTCACCATCGATACGGCGGGGTCGACATCGACGTCTTCGATCACGGCGATCACCACCGACAGCGGTACTTCTCCGAGCGACTTCATCACCAATGACCCGACGCTGGCGATCAGCGGCGCCAACAGCCCGTTGGCGGCGGGCGAGGCCGTGCAAGTCTCGCTTGACGGCGGTGCAACCTGGCAGGCGGTCACGCAGTTGACCGGCACCAGCTGGAGCTTCGACAACACCGCCAACACGCTGTCTTCCGGCAGCCACAGCGTCCAGACCCGCGTCATCGACGCGGCCGGCAACCCCGGCACGGTCGCGAGCCAGACGGTGCAGATCGATACGACGCCGCCGACGGCGACGATCGCCATCGGCGCGATCACGGCCGACAACGGCATCGCCGGCGACTTCCAGACCAACGACCCGAGCCTCGTGGTCAGCGGCACGGTAGGGGCCGTGCTCGGCGCCGGCGAGAAGGTGCAGATCTCGCTGGACAACGGTGCGAGCTGGCTCGACGCCAGCGGCCAGCCCGGTGCCGGCACCAGCTGGAGCCACGACGCCACCGCCACCACGCTGCCCGACGGCAGCTACACCTTCCGGGCCCGCGTCATCGACATCGCCGGCAACACGAACCTGCCTGCAAGCCAGGCGGTGCTGATCGACACCTCGCCCTCGGCGACCGTCTCGCGCATCACCGCGATCACCGACGACAACGGCACGGCGGGCGACTTCATCACCAACGACCAGAGCCTCGTCGTCAGCGGCACGATCAGCACCGCGCTGCTGGCCGGCGAAAAAGTGCAGGTCTCGCTGGACGGCGGCACGAGCTGGCTGGACGCGAGCGGCCAGCCAGCCGGCGCCGGCACCATCTGGAGCCACGACGCCCAGGCCACCCCGCTCGGCACGCCGGGCAGCGAAACCAGCTACACCTTCCAGACCCGCATCGTCGACGCCTACGGCACGCCCGGCGCGGCCACCAGCCAGGCGGTGGTCATCGACCTGGCGCCGCCCACGGCCACGGCCGACATCACGGCGATCAGCAACGACAGCGGCATCGTGGGCGACTACATCACCAGCGACCGCACGCTGATCATCGACGGCAGCAACACCGCGCTGGCCGCCGGCGAGAAAGTGCAGCTGTCGCTGGACGGCGGCGGCACCTGGGTGGATGTGGCGATGCTGAGCGCCACGGCCTGGAGCTACAACAACACGGCCAACCTGCTGTCCGACGGGCCGCAGACCTTCCAGACGCGCGTGATCGATGCCGGCGGCAATGCCGTCGTCACCGACACGCAGGCGGTGCAGATCATCATGGACCCGCCTGTGGTCGTCACGAACATCGCTGCCATCGGTACCGACAGCGGTGTTGCGGGCGACTGGATCACCAGCGACACGACACTCACCGTCAGCGGCACCAACGGCGTGCTGAACGTGAACCCGGCGTGGGGCGAGAAGGTGCAACTCTCGTTCGACAACGGTGCCACCTGGGTCGACGTCGTCCAGGACACGGGCAGCACCTGGCACTACGACAATCCCACTCCCCTGGGCGCGACCACCCATACCTTGCAGTCTCGCGTCATCAATGCCGCCAGCCTGACCGGCGCGGTGGACACCCAGATCGTTACCGTCGACACCAGCGCGCCCGCCGTGCCGGTGCCGACCGATGTGCTGACCGATACCGGTGGCAGCACCAGCGACGAGATCACGTTCGACACCACACCGACCATCCAGGGCACGTCGGAGGCGAACGCCACGATCAGCGTCTACCGCGACGGCGTTCTGGTCGGAACGACCGTGGCCAATCCCACGGGCGACTGGGCCTACACCGAAGCGGCGGCGCTGGCCGGCGGCCCGGCCAGCACGGGCGTCCTGTACAACTACACGGCCACGGCAACGGATGCTGCGGGCAATGTCAGCGGCCCGAGCGCCAATTTCTCCGTCAGGGTGGACACAGCCATCGCGGCACCGGTGATTGCCGGCATGAGCGTCGATTCCGGTGTCGGTTCCGCCGATCACAACACCAGCGATACCACCCCTGCGCTGAGTGGAACCGCAGAGCCCGGGGCGGTCGTCCAGATCCTTCGTGACGCCGTCAGCCAGGGTTCGGTGACAGCCGACGCCTCCGGCAACTGGACCTACACCTCGCCCGCGCTGGGGGGCGGCAGCGGCACCAACAGCAGCGGCGTCGCCTATGTGTTCACCGCGACCCAGACGGACGTGGCGGGCAACGTCAGCCCGGCAACGCCGGACTTCGTGGTCACCGTCGACGCCATCGCACCGGTCGGAACGATGACGCTCGACCTCGTCTCGGCCAGCGACAGCGGTGGATTGACCAGCGACAACATCACCAATGTGGTCACGCCGACCATGACGGTGGCCCTGGGCGGCCTTTCCACCGCCGATGTCAACAGCATCAATGCAGGGCAGATCGTGATGACGCTGTGGGACGACACCAACGGCGACAACGTGATCGACGCCACGGAGACGGTCCACGTGCGCTCGCTGGCGTTCACCGCGACCGGCGGTGGCGGCACCGGCACGGCCAGCGTCACTGCGACGCTGCCCTCGCTGTACGACGGCGCGCACCCGGTCAAGGTGCAGACCGTCGACCTCGCCGGCAACGTCAAGACATCCACCCTGGACGGCACCGGCCAGAACCTGACCATCCAGCACGACGGCACGATCGCCAGCGCCAGCGTGGCCACCTCGCTGCAACCCAGCGACGGCCTGGGTTTCGCCATGGACAGCGCAGGCGACTTCAACGGCGACGGCTACGAGGACATGATCGTCACTGCTCCGCATGACCAGTACGGCGCCACGGCGCCCAACGCAGCAGACTTCTATGTGCTGTTCGGGACGCAGAACGGTTTGCCGACGACTGCCAACATCGATACCTTGACGTCCGCGCAGGCGCTGCACATCACCAACGTCGGCGCAGCGGCGGGCGACGCCAGTATTCAAGGACTGGTCGCTTCCAGCATCGGCGACATCAATGGCGACGGATTCGGCGACGTGCTGCTGGCCAGCAGCATCAAWGACCGGGCCTATGTGATCTTCGGGCGCAGCGCCGCCACGCCCTCAWTCAGCCTCAGCACCCTGAACACAGGGTCGACGGCCGACGGCTTCTGGATCGACAACAACAGCACGGGTGGCTGGCTGGGTTCCGACGGTGGTGGCGGGCACGACTACAACAACGACGGCTATGCCGACCTGCTGCTGGCCAGCGCCGACGGCAACTCGCCGGAGAGCACGCCGGCCGGTTCGGGCGGCGGCGGGATGTACTACATCCTGTATGGCCATGCCGGCAGCGGCGCCGCGGCATGGGTCAACCTGGACGCCAGACCTGCGGGTCTGTTCAACGACGCCCTCAACACCCAGTTGGCGAGCGGTACGCACACCACGGTGGGCTCCTCGTTGCCGACGGCAAACGCCCTCGGCATGAAAATCCAGGACGTCGGTGACGTCAACGCGGACGGTATCCACGATTACATCGTGACGGACTCTCTGATGGCGGGCGGCGGCACCGAACGAGGCAGTGCATTCCTGATCTTCGGCCAGCAAGGCAGCATCGGGGACGACTTCAACCTGGCCAATCTGACCCCGGCTCAGGGCATTCGCCTGGATGGCGCCATGGACTACGAGAACCTGGGCGGCCTGTCCTTCGACTACGGCAATAACGGGTCCGCCGATGCCTGGTRTTCCGGCGAAGGCAGGACCATCAGCAGCGTCGGCGACATCAACGGCGACGGCATCGACGACTTTGCCGTCGGCTCGCCCGAATGGGGCGACGCGGGGCAGCGGGACGGTTTCGCGCCGGGGCGGGTCTACGTGGTCTATGGCAAGAGCTCGGGCTGGGCCAGCGGCCCCATCGCGACGCAGGCCAGCGGCAGCACCGGGTTCACCTTGACGAGCTCCGCCGCCACGGACCAGTTGCTCGGCTACACCATTGCCGGCGCGGGAGACGTCAACGGCGACGGCATCGACGACTTCCTTGTCGGTGCCGCGGCCGGAGATGCCGCCGCGGTGGATGCCGGGCAGGTCTACCTCGTGTATGGCCAGGCGGGAGGCGGATTCGCGAGCGGCAATCTGGAGACCATGGTCGGTGCCGGGAGCGCCGTCCAGATCAACGGCGCCGCTGCGGGCGATTTCCTGGGGACCGGCATCGCCGTGGGCGACTGGAACGGCGACGGCATTGCCGACTATGCGACGGGCGCCTGGGAGGGCGGAGCGGGCGACAACGGGCAGATCTATTCGTTCATCGGCTCGGCCAGCAAACTCACGCAAACCTACACCACCGGCAACGACACGCTGGCCGCTGGCGGCACCAGCATCGGCGCGCCCGCGATCGTGAATGGCGTGGACCGCATCAGCGGCGGCCAGGGCAACGACACCATTACCGGCATCGGCACCGACACCACCGGCACCACCGCAACCGGCACGCTGCACGACGTGGCCTACGGCGGCATGGGCGACGACCTCATCTCGCTCAACGGACTGGTCTTCACCCGGGTCGCGGGCGGCACCGGCACCGATACGCTGGCGCTGGCCGGCTCCGGCATGAATCTCGACCTGGCGGCTTACGGCAATCGCGTCCAGGGCTTCGAGCGGTTCGATCTGAGCAGCGGCGGCAACACGCTGCATCTGCGTCTTTCCGACGTGCTCAACGAGCCGGAGTCCACCGCCGAGCTGGGCCACCTGGAAGTGAAGGGCGGCGCGCTGTCGACCGTGGATCTTGTCGATGGCGGCGGAACGTGGAGCGATGTCGGCGATCAGACGGTGGGTGGCGTCACCTATGACGTCTGGCGCCACAGCGCCATGACCAACACCTTGGGTGACGTGTGGATCCAGCAAGGCATCACCGTGCTGTAACCGGGGCAAAGTGCCTGGCTGGATCGATCGATCGACTGAATGAACGGGCGGTTGACGAATCGAAATGACTGCGCGCTGGCCTCCCATCCTCTCCGCAACCACCCCAGGGGTTGCCGTCAGCCGGCGCTTGTCGATGTCGGTGCTTGCGTCGGTGATTCGCAATCCGCTGAATGCCATTCCTGCGGAAGCCTTTCATGAAAAGCTGGTCTACAGCAGGTTGGCCGGAATGACGCGCATCCACATCACCGACCCGGCGCTCATTCACGAGGCCCTGGTCGTCAATGCCGGAGCACTCGTCAAAGGGCCGGGGCCCGGACCCGGCTCGGGGCTTCCGGCCGCGGATGGCGCCCACCGGCGGCAGCAGCGGCAGGCCATGGCAGCGATTCTTCACATGGACTCGCTGCAGGCGTATCTCCCCCGGATGATCGCCGCCGCGGAAGCGACGCGCGATCGCTGGCTCTCATGGCCGAAGGAGAGGGTGGTCGACGTCGGCAGCGAGTTGAGGCACACGGCGTTCGAGATCATCGCGGCAGCCATGTTGTCGGACCGTGGCGACTTCGGTAGCGAACGGTTCGAACGCTGCATCGGCGATTGTTCGAGGCCCACCCGCTGGATGCTGGCATCGAGCCTGTTGGCCGCACCCGAATGGCTCCCTTACCCGGGCCGGAGGAAAGCGCGCAGCGCCATGGCCCACCTGAAGGCTGAATTCGCGCGGACGATCGCAGCGCGTCGACACGACAAGACAGGCCATGACGACCTCCTGGAGAGGCTCATGTCCGCCGTGGACAACGAGAGCCGGCGTGCCCTGACGGATCAGGAGGTGATCGACAATCTCTTCACCCTGACTTCAGCCGGGCACGGGGCGACGGCGCTGGCCCTCACATGGGCGTTTTGTCTGCTTTGCCGGCATCCCGACGCCGAGGCGCGAATCCTCGAGGAAATCGAAACCATCTGCGGGGAAGGCCCCGTTCGGGCAGAGCACATTCGATCATTGAGCTGGACCAGGCAGGTCATTCAGGAGGCCATGCGCCTCTATCCGCCAGTGCCGATCGTTGTGCGCACGGTGGGGCATAGTTTTCGGTTGGGTGACTTTGCGCTGTCGGCCGGCATGGCGATCCATGTGCCGATCTACGCCATCCATCGCAACCGCCGGCTGTGGGTGCGGCCCGACGACTTCGATCCAACGCGCTTTTCGACGGAGTCCGGCAAAGACAGGCACCGGTATGCCTACATGCCGTTCGGGGCCGGCCCGCGTGTCTGCGTCGGCGCCACGTTCGCGACGGTGGAAGCCACCGCCGTTCTGGCCGTTTTGCTGAAGTCGGTTCGCATTCGGATGAGCAAAGCCAGCCTGGAGCCCACACCCATGGCGCAGGTAACCCTTCGTCCCGCGGAACCCCTGTGGATGACCGTGAGCCGTCGCGAGCCACGACCACGGTGATCCCGCGGCATGAACGACCCGTTCCCCTCCCGCATATTCACAACAAGGAAGACATCATGAAGAAAAATCTCTGGGCCCTTGCAGCCCTGGCCTTTGCCGCCACCGCCCTGGCCCAGCCGGTGGCGCCGGTATGGAGCCTCGCCGCCAGCGAGCAGCCCAAGCTGATGGAGACGCTCAAGACCCTGGTCGAGATCGAGTCCGGCAGCACCAACCGCGCCGGCCTGGACAAGCTCTCGGCGCTGGTGGGCGCGCGGCTCAAGGCCCTGGGCGGCGAGGTGCAGTACATCGAGCCCGTGGCCGCCGATATCCCTCGAAGGCAAGGCGTGCCGGAAAAAGCAGAAGACATCGGCCGCATGGTGCGCGCCACCTTCAAGGGCACGGGCAGCCAGCGCATCCTGCTGATCGCCCACATGGACACGGTGTACCTCGCCGGCACGCTTGCGCAGCAGCCGTACCGGACCGAAGGCGGCAAGGCTTTCGGTCTTGGCATCGCGGACGACAAGCAGGGCGTGGCCACGATCCTGCACACGGTGGCGATGCTGCAGGCGCTGAAAGTCAAGGACTACGGCACGCTGACCGTGCTGATCAATGGCGACGAGGAAATCGGCTCGCACGCATCGCGCAAGCTCCTGACCCGGCTGGGCGCCGAGCACGACGCCGTGATGTCGTTCGAGGCCTCGCGCGCCGAATCAGACAAGATCGCGCTGGCCACCAGCGGCATCGCCTCGGCCACGCTCACGGTACGCGGCCGCGCCTCGCATGCCGGTGGACCGCCGGAGCGTGGCGTCAATGCGCTGTACGAGTTGTCGCACCAGCTGCTGCAGTTGCGCGGCCTGTCGGAACCCGAGCGCGGCCTGAAACTGACCTGGACCGTTGCCAAGGCCGGCGTGGTGCGCAACATGATCCCGCCCGGCGCCGAGGCCTGGGGCGATATCCGCCTGCGGAAGGCGAGCGATCTGGCCGGCCTGGAAACCAGGATCCGGGAAATCATCAAGAGCAGGTTGCTGCCCGAGTCGGAGGTGGACGTGAAGCTGGAGAACGGCCGTCCGCCGCTGGAAGCCACCGAAGCTTCGCGCGCCCTGGCCGCCCACGCGCAGCGCATCTACAAGGAAATCGGCAAGGACCTGGTGGTCGATCCCAACCCCGAAGGCGGCGGCACGGATGCCGCGTATGCCGGCTTGGAGACGAAGGCACCAGTGATCGAGCGCTTTGGCCTGCAGGGTTTCGGCGCTCATTCGGGCAATGCCGAATATGTGCTCATCGACTCCGTCCAGCCGCGCCTGTACCTGGCCGCGCGTATGGTGATGGATGTCGCCCAAGGGAAGGTCCGATAGAGCGGGAAGGATGGTTGATATGGAAAATGTGAACGGCGAACTCGCTGCCACCAACGCGGGCTCGGACATGGCCCAGGCGTTGCACCATTGCCTGATGCGGCTGCCGGAAGATCAGCGCACCGTGCTGCTGCTTGTCAATCTGGAAGACATGTCGTACGAGGAGGTGGCCGTGGTCACGGGTGTTCCGTTGGCCACGGTGATGTCGCGCCTGTCGCGGGCGCGCAACCGCTTGCGCAAGCTCATGGAAGGCCGCGCCGACAAGACAGTCACGCCGTGACCGCGGGCAGCAAGCCTGAATCCGGTGCCTCAAGGCAAGGCGCCGCGAGGCGCCTTCGTCCTTGCGTTTCCTGAAGATCAGAAGCTGACGCGCAAGCCCATCGACAGCATCCCGCCTTTCGCCTGAAGGCCGCGTGAAGAGGGCTGGCCATGCGCGATGATCGACGCATGTCAGAACAGCTTCTTCTTCCAGGGATCGATCCGCCACCGCCGCCTTTGCGACGACCGCGGGCCAAGGCGCAGCGCAAGGAGCGTCCGTCCCACTCGCTTTTCTTCGCGATCTTTCCGGGCGCCGAAGACGCCGCATCCATCGCGGCACAAGGTGCCCATCTCCATGATCTCCATGCGCTGAAAGAAACGCCGATCAAGCCGCATCGCCTGCACGTCACGCTGCACCACCTCGGCGGCTGCGAGACCAGGAAAGTGCAGGCCGCCCTGGAGGCCGCCGCCACCGTGGCGCCGCCGTCGTTCAATGTCGTGTTCGATCGGGTCATGACCTATGCGAACAGCAAGGCCTTCGTGCTGTGCGGCGAAGAGGGCGTCTTAGCGCTGGCGGACTTCAGGCAACGCCTGGGTGAAGCGCTGGCGGATGCGGGATTCAAGCCCGAGCGGGACTTCACACCCCACATGACCCTCGCCTACACCCGCCGGAAGATCGGGAAGCATGCCGTGGAGCCCGTCCGGTGGGCCGCCAGCTCATTTGCCCTGATCGACAGCCACACCGGGGAGGGCGTCCACGAGGTGCTCGGGCACTGGCCGCCGGACCGTTCCGCCTGAATGCCGCTGGCGCCGCGCGGCTACGCTGCCTTCTGCGCATTCCACCGGCGCTGCAGCAGCTTCACCTTCTGCGCGCTCTGCGCATCGACCGGCGTATAGACGACGAGCCGCATGTCCGGCGATTCCTCGACCATGAACGCGCTTTGCTCCAGCTCCATCCGCCCGACGCCGCGCACCTCGAAGCGCTTGGCCCTGTCGGTGCGCATGCTGACGTCGTGGTCAGGCCACCATTGCCTGAACTCGAGGCTCGCCGCCTGCAGGCGCTCGATCAGCGCAAGAAATGCCGGGTCGTCGCGATGCCGGCCGAATTCCACGCGAAAGCGCGCGAGCATGGCACGCGCATCGGTCTCCCATTGCGGAATCGCTGCGCGGTGAACAGGGCTGGCAAACACCAGCCACAGCATGTTCCGGTCCTCGGGCGGCAGCGCCGCGAGGTCGCCGAACACCGCAGAAAGCGCCGTGTTCCACGCGATCACGTGCATCGATGCGGTGGCCAGGTAGGCCGGYCCGGTGACCGCATCGAGCATGCGGCGAAGGTGTGGCGTGACCGTGAGCGAGGGGCCCGGCACGATCGGCGGCGGCCGGTTGTGGGCCAGCGTGAAGAGGTGCGCACGCTCGGTTGCATCGAGCTTCAGCGCCCGCGCGATGCGATCGAGGAAATGCGCCGAGACTTCGATCTCCCGCGCCTGCTCCAGCCATGTGTACCAGGCCAGCCCGACGCCTGCGAGCTGGCAGACCTCTTCGCGCCGCAGTCCTGGCGTACGCCGCCTCGCCGTCGTCGGAAGGCCGACCTCGGCGGGCTGCAGGCGCTCGCGCCGGTTCCTGAGAAAGGCGGCCATTTCAGCGCGCGCCGGCGCGGTCAGCGGTGGGGTCATGGCGTGAGGCCGGTGGTTTTTATACCCGGATAAGTTCTTGTCTTGTCGGGGGATGGTAGGCCTTCTACGCTGCTTTTTTCAACCAACGAAGGACCATCGAATGACATCCACTGCCCGCATCCGGGAACGCTTTCTCGACTTTCGCCGCCGGCTCTACGGCGCGCACGACCTCACTGCCGTCGACGACCATCTGCATCCCGAGTTCTCGAGCCACAGCGCGAACGTCAGGCCCAGGCTGGAGGCCGCGCGACAGGCGGCGCTCGCAGCGGATGCCCCGCGCGTCGACGTGCGGCCGACCTACAAGGAGTTCGTGAAGACCTTCCACGTCGGCGTGCCCGACCTGAGGCCGGTGAGCCAGGAGCTTGTTGTCGAGGACGCCGGCCTCATGGCGATGACCCTTTGGGAGGCCACGCACACCGGCGTCTTCTTCGGCGTGCCGGCCACGGGCAAGGCGCTGCACTTCGCAACGGCCGACCGCTATCGCCTGCAGGACGGGCTGCTGGTCGAGCACTGGGATGTGGTGGATGCGCTCGAGGCGTGGATCTCGCTCGGCATCGTCGCTCGCCGCGCAAGCGCCTAGTCGCCGTCCGCGAAGTTGTCGAACAGCAATCCGCGCAGCCACTGGTTGCCCGGATCGCGATGCACCTTGGCGTGCCAGAACAGGTTGATCGCAATCTGCGGCAGCGCCACCGGGTGAGGGCGCCACACCAGTCCGAAGGGTTCGGCGATGCTCTGCGCCAGCCGTTCGGGCACCGTGGCGATCATCTGGCTCGAACGCAGGATGTGGCCAATGGCCACGAAGTGCGGCACCTTGAGCCGGATGCGCCGGTGGACGCCCTGTGCGGCCATCACGTCGTCGGCCTTGCCGTGCCCGGTGCCCGCCGCCTGCACCAGCACATGGTCGGCCGCGCTGAAGTCCTTGAGCGACACGCTGCGCTTGCGCGCCAGCGGGTGGGTGCCCGAGAAAAGGCACACATAGCGCTGGAGGAACAGCCTGCGCTGGAACACGCCTGCCTTGAGCTGCGGCAAGAGGCCGATGGCGATGTCCACGTGGCCGGCTTCGAGTTCGTCGCGCAGGCTGGTCGCGGCGTTGTTGCGCAGCGTGCTGATCGTCACGCCCGGCGCCGCGACCGACAGCGCCTCCATCAGCCTGGGCGTGAAGTAGATCTCGCCGATGTCGGTCATCGCGAGCGTGAAGCTGCGCGTGCTCGTGGCGGGGTCGAACACCACCTGCTGGTTGAGCGCCGTGTGCAATGCGCCCATCGCATAGGCCACCGGCTCGGCCAGCTGCAGCGCGAAAGGCGTGGGCTCCATGCCGCGCGCCGTGCGCAGGAAAAGCTCATCGCCCAGCAGCTTGCGCAGACGCGCCAGCGCATTGCTGATGGCCGGCTGCGAAAGCCCCAGCGACTCGGCCACCGCCGACACGCGCTTTTCGGCCAGCATCCGGTCGAACACCAGCAGCAGGTTGAGGTCGATGTCCTTGAGTTGCATGCCGGACCTTTATTCACATTCGTGATGGAGTCGATTCACCAGATTCTATTGGTCAATCTCCATCGGCCGCGCATCATCCATCCCAGAGACAAGCCGGTCACCAGGCCGGTGCAAAGAGAGCCCGACGATGGACCTGCACATTCACCCCCTTGCCCGCACCCTCGAGGTCCGCCCCGGCGCGAACCTGCTCGAAGTGCTGCGCGAGCACCATGTCCCGGTGTCGTACAGCTGCATGTCGGGGCGCTGCGGCACCTGCCGCTGCAAGGTGGTGTCGGGCCAGGTGCTCGACGGCGGGCAGGACGCGATCCGGCCGGACGGGCAGGGCGAGCGCTACGTGCTGGCCTGCCAGAGCACGCTGACCGAGAGCTGCGCCATCGAGATTCCGGAGCCCGACGAGGTGGTGGTACATCCGGCGCGCATCCTCAAGGCCACGGTCACCGGCATCGATGTGCTCACGCACGACATCCGCCGCCTGCGGCTCAAGCCGAACAAGCCGCTGGAGTTTTCGCCGGGGCAGTATGCGCAGCTGCAGTTCGCGCCCGATCTGGCGCGGCCCTATTCGATGGCCGGGCTGAGCCGCGATGCGGAGCTTGAATTCCATGTGCGCCGGGTGCCGGGTGGGCGCGTCACCGCGCACATCTTCGAACAGCTGCATATCGGCGATTCGGTGCGGGTGAGCGGGCCGCTCGGAACGGCCTACCTGCGCACGAAGCACCGCGGCCCGATGCTCTGCGCGGCGGGCGGCACCGGACTGGCGCCGATTCTTTCCATCGTGCGGGGCGCCATCGCGGCCGGCCTGACGCAGCCGATCCACCTCTACCTGGGCGTGCGCTCGGATGCCGACGTCTACGGCCTGCAGGCGTTGCGCGAACTGCAGGCGCAGCATCCGGGCCTGAAGGTGCACGTGGTGGTCGTCACCGGCCCGGCACGCGACGGCCAGCGTCTGGGCCTGATCACCGATGCCATCCGAGCCGACTGGTCCGGCGACCTCGACGGCTGGCGCGCCTACCTCTGCGGCTCGCCGCCGATGGTCGAGGCCGTGACGCAGCTGGTGCGCGCCCGCGGCCTCGCGCCGGAGCAGACCCATGCCGATGCCTTCTACCTGCAAGGCACCTGAAGAACAGAGACTGACAAGAAAAGGAGACCCCCGATGACCACGCAACCCGTGTTCCCCATCGAACTGCATTGGGAGAGCGACAAGACCAGCCGCATTCCCTTCATGGCCTACACCGACGAGGCGCTGCACAAGAAGGAGCTGCAGCGCTTCTTCTACGAAAAGCACTGGTGCTACGTCGGCCTCGAAGCCGAGATCCCGAACCCGGGCGATTTCAAGCGCACCGCCATCGGCGAACGCTCGGTGATCCTGTCGCGCGACGAAGAGGGCGCGATCCACGTGTTCGAGAACGTCTGTGCCCACCGCGGCATGCAGTTCTGCCGCGAACGCCACGGCAACAGGAAGGAGTTCGTCTGCCCGTACCACCAGTGGAACTACACGCTCAAGGGCGACCTGCAGGGCGTGCCGTTCCGCCGCGGCGTGAAGCAGGACGGCAAGGTGCACGGCGGCATGCCGGCCGACTTCAAGACCGAGGACAACGGCCTCAACAAGCTCAGGGTGGCCTCGCGCGGCGGCGTGGTGTTCGCGTCGTTCGACCACGACATCGAGTCGTTCGAAGACTTCCTCGGACCCGACATCCTTCACTACTTCGACCGCCTGTTCGACGGCCGCAAGCTCACCATCCTGGGCTACAGCCGCCAGCGCATTCCGGGCAACTGGAAGCTGATGCAGGAGAACATCAAGGACCCGTACCACCCCGGTCTGCTGCACACGTGGTTCGTGACCTTCGGACTCTGGCGTGCCGACAACAAGTCGGAGCTCAAGATGGATGCACGCGGCCGTCACGCCGCGATGATTTCCACGCGCGGCAGCGCCGGCAAGGCCGCACAGGTGACGCAGGTGTCGAGCTTCAAGGAAAGCATGCAGCTCAAGGACCCGCGCTTTCTGGACATCGTGCCCGAGCCCTGGTGGGGCGGGCCGACCGCGGTGATGATGACGCTGTTCCCGAGCCTGATCCTGCAGCAGCAGGTCAACAGCGTGTCGACGCGGCACATCCAGCCGGTGGGCCACGACGCCTTCGATTTCGTGTGGACGCATTTCGGCTTCGAGGACGACACCGAGGAGATGACGCAACGGCGCCTGCGCCAGGCCAACCTGTTCGGGCCGGCCGGCTTTGTCTCGGCCGACGACGGCGAGGTGATCGAGTTCTCGCAGGAAGGCTTCGAGCAGAAGCCCTACCACCGCACGCTCGCCGAGCTGGGCGGACGCGAGGTGGAGAACACCGACCACATGGTGACCGAGACCCTGATCCGCGGCATGTACCGCTACTGGCGCGAAGTGATGGAGGCCGCATGAAGCTCGATGCCAACGCCTACCTCGAACTGGCGGGCCTCTATGCGGCCTACGCCCACGCCGTGGATTCCGGCCAGTGGGACCTGTGGCCCGCGTTTTTCATCGAGGAATGCAGCTACCGGCTGCAGCCGCGAGAGAACCACGAACGCGGCCTGCCGCTTGCCACGCTGTCGTTCGAGAGCCGAGGCATGCTCGAAGACCGCGTCTACGGCATCCAGGAGACGCTGTTCCACGACCCGTACTACCAGCGCCATGTCGTCGGTCTTCCGGTGGTGCATTCGGTGGACGACGACGGTGCGATCCACAGCGAAGCCAACTATGCGGTGTTCCGCACCAAGCTCGACGGGCCTTCGACGGTGTTCAACGTCGGTCGCTACATCGACAAGGTCGTGCCGACGCCCGAGGGCCTGAAGTTCGCGTCGCGCCTGTGCGTCTTCGACAGCGAGATGATCCCCAACTCCATCATTTACCCCATCTGAGCCATGCAAGAAAAAGAACCCGAGACCCACGGTGCGCCGCTGCGGCGCTTTGTCGACCCGGCCTACCAGCCGCTGTGCGGCAACCTCGCCGAGGTCCGCGAGAACATCGATGCGCTCGATCGAAAGATCGTCGCGCTGCTGGCCGAGCGCGGCCGCTACGTGAAGGACGCGGCGCGTTTCAAGCGCGATGCCTTCCAGGTGTCGGCGCCGCAACGCCAGCAGGAGGTGATCGACAAGGTCAGGGCGCTGGCGGAGAAGGAGGGCGCATACCCCGAAGTGGTCGAGGCGGCCTACCGCGCGCTCATCGCGGGCTTCATCGCGCGCGAGCAGCAGGACCACCAGGGCATGGTCGATGTGGAGCCGCGTTCATGAGCGCGGTTCGCACGCTGCCCCTGGCCATCGCCGCGCTCTTCACGGTTGCCGGCGCACACGCGCAGCAGGAGTGGCCGCAACGCCCCATCCGCATCGTGGTGCCGTTCGCCGCAGGCTCGTCCCCCGACATCCTGGCCCGCATCGTCAACGACAAGCTCGCCGCGCGCATCGGCCAGCCGCTGATCGTGGACAACAAGCCCGGCGCCGGCGGCAACACCGGCACCGATCAAGCCAGCAAGTCGGCGCCCGACGGCTACACCTTCCTGCTCTCGGTCAATGCGCCGCTGGTCTACAACACGGTGCTCTACAAGAATCTGCCGTACGACCCGTTCAAGGACCTGGTGCCGGTGTCGCTCGCCGCGACCACGCCCAACGTCTGCGCGGTCTCGAATGCGATGAACGTCGATTCGGTCAAGGGCTGGCTCGCCGCGATGAAGCAGAACCCCGGCAAGTTCAACTTCGCCTCGACGGGCAACGGATCGATCTCGCACCTTGGCGTGGAGCTGATCAAGCTCAAGACCACCTCGTTCGCGGTGCACATTCCGTATGCATCTTCGGGCCAGGCGGTCACGGCCATCATCCAGGGCGACGTCCAGTACGCCTGCCTGCCGCCCGTCGCGGTGATGCCTCAGGCCAAGGCCGGTCGTCTCAAGGCGCTGGCCGTGACCTCGGCCGAGCGCTCGGCCTTGCTGCCCGATCTGCCCACGCTGCGCGAATCGGGCCTGCCCGATATCCAGGCCGTGCCGTGGTTCGCCTACATGGCGCCCAAGGGCACGCCGCCCGAGGTGGTGCAGCGCATGAGCCGCGAGATTGCGGCCGTGCTCAAGGAACCCGAGACGCAGAAGCGCCTGCAGACGGCCTACTTCGACCCCGTGGGCAGCACGCCCGAGGCGCTGGCCCGATTCATGGGCGAGGAACTGCGCCGCTGGAAGCCGGTGATCGAACGCGCCGGCCTCAAGCCCGACAACTGAACGAAGGGAAAAGACATGAGCACAGTGACATGGGTCGACGCCGCGGCGGTCGACGACATTCCCTCCGACGACGTGGTGGGCATCGAGGTGCAGGGCAGGGACATTGCCTTCTATGGCACCGAAGACGGCATCCACGCCACCGACAACATCTGCACCCACGGCCATGCGCGCCTGTGCGACGGCTTTCTCGAAGGCCACGAGATCGAATGCCCGCTGCACCAGGGCCGCTTCGATGTGCGCACCGGCAAGGCCATGTGCGCGCCACTCACCGAAGATCTGCGCAGCTATCCGGTGAAGATCGAGGGCGGGCGGATCTATCTGGCCCTGGAACCCTGACGGAAGCGCTCCGGCCATCTGTTCTGCATCCGGTCCGGGCGATCTGTATCTGTTCTTCCGGAGATGGATGGCGACAATGGCACTCCGTTCCATGGAAGACCTATGACAGTGCAAAGCCGAGACCAGATTGCCGACCAGATTGCCGCCGAGCTCGGCCACAGCTTCGAGGGCGAGCTGCTTGCCGGCGGGCATTACGTGCCCATCGTGCGAGACGGCCGCACGCTCTACACCAGCGGCCAGGTGCCGCGCGTGGGCACCACGGTGGTGGTCACCGGCCGCGCGGGCGATCAGGTGTCGCTCGAGAAAGCCCGCGAAGGCGCGCAGATCTGCGCCTTGCGCTGCCTGACGCTGCTGCGGCGCGAACTCGGCTCGCTCGATGGCGTCGAGAAGATGCTGCGCGTGGGCGTCTTCGTGCAGTGCAGCGCCGATTTCACGCAGCAGAGCGAGGTGGCCGATGCGGCGTCCGACCTGCTGCACCGCGTGTTCGGCGATGCCGGGGTGCATGTGCGCACCGCGGTCGGTGTCTACCAGTTGCCGAAGAACGCGACCGTCGAAGTCGAGATGACGGTCGCCGCCAAGGGCTGAACGCCCTGCAGCCTAGGGTGTCCGCAGGCGGCGCGAAGGTTCGGTCGTGTGCAGGTACACCGCAAAGGTGTCCCATGGCAGGCCGACGGAATGCTGTCTCATGATCCGCCCGACTTCACCGCGGTGGTAGCCGCCGTGGGTGACGACATGGGCCAGCATTTCCTCGCGCGACATGCATCCCTTGTCGCCGTCGGTGAAGGTGAAGGGCACGGATTCGGACAGCAATTCCGGGGTCGCCGTTTCCAGGTACTCGAGGTACCAGCGATCCAGTGCCGCTACCGCGGCGCGAAGCTCCTTCAGCGAGGGCGTTTCCTGCGTGTTGTCGGCAGAAAATTCGTGCTTCGCACCGATGAGATGCGCCGCGAAGATCCGGTCCACCACAAGGCAGTGATTCATCAACCGGATGGCGGCATGCCGCGCATCCGCGTGCCGCTCCGGATCGAAGCCTTCCATTTTTTCCAGCAGCTCATCGTTGGCCCAGGCCCGGTAGCTGAAAAGGGTGCGAAGCAATGGCACGGTGCTCATGACCAAGGTGTCCTCTGACTGGGGGAAGTGGGTGGCGGGCTCATGCTACGTGAATAGGATTCCCTGTCCACCCCCCAAGGCCGGACTAAGAGCTGTTTACGATCTTGGGGCTGTGTTGGGGTGCTGCTGTTCAGGGCGCGCTCACGCCGACGGTGTGCGCAGCGAAGCGAATGTCCCCCGGCGCGGCCTAAGGCCGCATGCCTCCTCCTTTATTTCGCTGCGCAGAGCACACCGTCGACGTGATCGCTCAGAGCAATCGTTGATCGGCTCGCACAAGCGCTGCGTCCATCGTGCACAGGGCACCGGGTGCTCCCCGCAGCGAAATAAAGGAGGAGCGAAGCGGGGGACATTCGCGGAGGGGAGTACCCGGTGGCCTGTGCACGCGCCCCGAACAGACCGCGAACCACAACACCCTGCAGCTCACCCCAACAGGCGTCTGCATGGTCCCAAATAGATCGTAAACAGGCTCTAACGTGACTGCAGATCGACGATGTCCCGCGCCAGCGAAGCAATCGTCAGCGGCGCGCACCCCTCGGCGTTGTTGCTCACGGTGACGAAGGCGTTCTGGCCTGCACGCGTGGTGCCGGCAATCACCTTCGCCAGCGCTTCGCGCGTCTGGGGATCGGGATCGACGATCCTGTCGAAAGGCCCGTAGAGCTTTTCCGCATCCTCGTAGCCGAAGCGGCCATGGCGGTGGTGCAGGTTCCATCGGCACACCAGCGGCCCGGGCCAGAGCGCACGCAGCATCGGCAGCTGGTCTTCGATCGGCGGCATCTTGGCGTGCAGGCCCATGCAGAAGGTCGCGCCCACGCTGCGCAGCATGTCGGCGAAGGCCGGGCACAGCAACTGCGGGTCGCGCACTTCGACGGCGATCACCGCGTCGGGCGCGGCCGGCTTCAGGCCGGGGAGCGATTCCAGCATCTCGCCGATGCGCGCCAGCAGCGCGGGCTGGTCGGCCAGCAGTTGCGAGGGGATCGGGCTCAGCTGGAACACCAGCGCGCCGATGCGCTCGCCCAGGCCTTCGAGGGCCGGCTGCACGAATTCCTGGATGGCGATCTCGCTGTTCAGGAACACCGGGTTGACCTGGGTGCCGCGGCCGCTTTCGTCGCGCACGGTGGCGTCGGTCACGAGACTCGGCGCCTTCACCACGAAGCGGAAGTCGCCGGGCACCATGGCCGCATAGCGGGCGTATTGGCTCGCCGTGAGCGCGCGGTAGAAGTTGCGGTCCAGGCTCACCGTGCGAAAGAGCGGATGCTGCGCCAGCGCAGCAAGTCCGTTCTTCGAGAGCGCTGTCTCGGCGTACTCGCCGTCCCAGACGAGGTTGGCCCAGCCGGGGTAGCTCCATGAGGATGTGCCGAGCCGCAGGCCGGGCGGGAGCGCCGCGGCCAGCTCGACGAGCGCCGGATCGGTGGGCGCCGGCGCCACGGTGCCGCCGCGTGTTTTCTTCTTCGCGGGCGGTTCGGCCTCGGGCGGCGGCACAGCCGCAGGCGCCTCTTGCGGGCGCGGAAGATCGGGGAAAAGGGAGTCCTGCACTTCAGCCATGTCTGGGTGCGCATTCTCGGCCAACATCGGGCGGGTCCGCAGGGCCGGGGCACAATCCGCGCCATGAAACAGTGGTTGCGCACGCAGGGCGGTTGGTGGCTGGCATGGCTGGTCCTCACGGCCGTGGGCGCGGTGTGGCTGGCGCGCGCCGAGCTGGCGCAGCTGCACCAGGATTTCGAGACCGACGTGCGCATCGCCCATCGGCTCATGAGCCAGCAGGCAGTGCAGTACGACGCGGTGCTCGCCACGCTCGCGCTGCTGGAGCCCGGCGCCGATGCGGGCCAGCCCGAACAGCGCCTGCCATCGGTGTATTCGTCGATCCTGCGCGTGCAGCGGCGCGAGCGCGATGCGCCCTGGCCCGACGAAAAGCAGGCGAGCGCGTTGGCCGCCGCGGAAGCGCGTTCGCGCAGCCAGCACCGCGCCGAGCTAGCGGCGCTCGATCTTACCCATGGCCGCTACCAGCTCGTGATGGGCGCCACGCCGTTCAGCTACGCGCTCGAGATCGACCTGGCCGGCTCGGTGCCGTGGCGCGACTGGCCGATGAACCCGCAGCGCAGCCCGGTGCGCGTGAGCCTGCAGCGCGACGGGCAGCAGTTCGTGCTGCAACCGGGTCGGCCGGCCGCGAACGGCTGGCGCTTCGACCTCACCAAGGCGCTGGCATCCCCGAGCCAGCCTTTCGACCTGGTGGCCGAGCGTCATGTGGGCTGGGGCGAGCTGCCGTGGCGCAGCATTGCCGGYTGGGCCGCGGCCACGGCGCTGCTGCTGGCAGGCCTGTGGGCGGCGCAGCGCCAGCGCATTGCGCGGCGCCGGGCCGAAGAGCTGTTGCGGCTCGGCCAGGTGGCGCGGCTCAATGCATTGGGCGAGCTGTCGGCGGGGTTGGCCCACGAACTCAATCAGCCACTGACGGCCGTGCTCGCCAATGCACAGGCCGCGCGCCGCCTGCTCGACGATGACCCGCCTGACCTGGCCACCGCGCGCGATGCGATGGGGCAGGCGGTCGAGCAGGCCCGCCGCGCAGCCGGCGTGGTCGGCCGCTTGCGTCGCGTGATCGAACGCCCCGAGGCCGGCGGCGACGTGAAGCCGCTGGTGCTGCAGGAGGTGGTGCGCAGCGCCATGCACCTGCTGGCGCCCGAATTCACCCAGCGTGGTGTTGCCGCGCAGTTCGACGCCACCGCACAGGCGCCGGTGCGCGTGCAGGCCGAGGCGGTGGCGCTGGAGCAGATCGTGCACAACCTGCTGATGAACGCGCTGCAGGCGCTCGACCTCGTGCCTGCGGCCGAACGCCGCCTCGTGGTGTCGGTCGGCCGTAATGGCGAGGAGGGCGTATTGACGGTGACCGACAACGGCCGCGGCATCGCACCCGAAGCCATGCCGCGCCTCTTCGAGCCTTTCTTCAGTACGCGCGAGGGCGGGCTGGGCCTCGGCCTGAGCCTCAGCGAGACGCTGGCGAGCGGCATGGGCGGCAGCCTGAGCGCGGCCAATGCCGCGCCGCGCGGTGCGCGCTTCACGCTGCTGCTGCCGCTGGTGTCGCCGTCCACGGAGCGTTCGGCATGAACACCTCGGCCACCCACCAGCCGCAGTCGCCGCTGGTCCACCTGATCGACGACGACCAGGCGGTGCGCGACAGCCTCTCGCTGTTGATCGGCACGGTCGGCCTGAGGGTGCAGGGCTGGGCTGACCCGCAGGCCTTCATCGACGGCTTCGACCGCGCGAGTGTCGGCGCCATCGTGCTCGACGTGCGCATGCCCGGCATCAGCGGCTTGACGGTGCTCGACCGGCTGGTGGCGCAGGGCGTCGACCAGCCGGTGATCATGCTGACCGGCCATGGCACGGTCGAGATGTGCCGACGTGCCTTCAAGGCCGGCGCGGCCGAGTTCCTCGAGAAGCCGGTGGACGACGAGCAACTGCTCGAGGCGCTGCAGCAGGCGGTGCGCCAGCACGTGCGGTCGCGCGAGCGTTCGCAGGCCGACAACGCTGCGCGCGAGCGCGTCGCGCAGCTGTCGGAGCGCGAGCGCGAGGTGCTGGCCTTCATCGTGCAGGGGCTCACCAACAAGGAGATCGCGCGCACGCTGGCGCTGTCGCCGCGCACCGTGGAAACGCACCGCGCAAACCTGTTCGCGAAGCTCGACTGCGATTCGCTCGCGCAGTTGATCCGGCGCTACGCGGTGCTGGTGACCGGGGAAGACTGAGACCCTCGCTCCGTAGTTCTACGGAGCGCCGGGCGTAGCCGTACGAATGGCCTCGGAGGCCGGCGTTTTCTATAGTGGCGCAGCCGTCGGCAACAGGCCGGCGCCATCACCCTGCATCCACTGGAGAAATCAAAAATGCGTTCCATTCTTCGCCTCGGCGGCCTCGCTGTTCTGCTCGCCGCATCGGCTGCCCAAGCCCAGACGCCGGCCCCCGCCATGCGCACCGAAAAGAACATCTCGCTCGCGCTGGCCAACCAGATCGCGGCCGAAGCCGTGGCCGCCTGCGCCGCCAATGGCTATAACGTGGCCGCCACCGTGGTGGACCGCGCCGGCACCGTGCGCGCCGTGCAGCGCGCCGACAACGCCGGCCCGCACACCCTGGCCTCGAGCGAGCGCAAGGCCTGGACCTCGGCCTCGGCCAAGAGCCCGACGCAGGCCATGATGGAAGGCGCGCAGAAGAATCCCGGCGCCGCGAACCTCGTGTACCTGCCGGGCTTCCTGCTGCTGGGCGGCGGCGTGCCGGTGAAGTCGGGCAACGAAGTGATCGGCGCCGTGGGCGTGGGCGGTGCGCCGGGCGGCCACCTGGACGACCAGTGCGCCAATGCGGCGCTCGAGAAGGTCAAGGGCTTGCTGGGTTGATGATGAAGCGCGGGATCTGGTCCGGGGTGTTGGCGGTGGCGCTCGGCTTGGGCGCATCGGCCGGCGTGTCGGCCCAGGTGCCGCCGCTGGCGGCCGAGGTGCTGGCCTATGAAGGGCTGCACCGGGCCGCCTGGCATGGCGATCTGCCGAAGCTGAAGAGCCTGATCGCGTCCGGCGCCAATCTCGATGCGCGCGATGCGCGGGGCCGCACGCCCTTGCATGTCGCAACCCATGCACGGCAGCGCGAGGCGGTGAAGCTGCTCGCCAGGGCGGGCGCGAACATGGACCTGCTCGAGGACGACCGCTACGACGCCGTGACCATCGCGTCGGTGGCCGACGATGTCACCACGCTCACGCTGCTGCTGTCGCTCGGCGCCAATGCCGGGCAGACGACGAGCCGCTACGACGGCACCGCGTTGATCGCCGCCGCGCACCTGGGCCACGACGAGGTGGTGCGCCGCCTGGTCGCGGCCGGCGCGCCGCTCGACCATGTCAACAACCTGCACTGGACGGCGGTGATCGAGTCCATCGTGCTCGGCGACGGCGGTCCGCGTCACCAGCGCACGCTCGCTGCGCTGATCGATGCCGGCGCCAGCCTCAAGCTGACCGACCGCCAGGGCAACACGCCGCTGCAGCTGGCCAGGGCCCGCGGCTACACGGCCATGGTGAAGCTGCTGGAAGCGCCGCGCCCGGCAAGATAGCGGCGGCTCGGGGACAATCGGGCCTCGCCACGAGGAAACCGCTCCATGTACATGCCCCCGCAGTTCAGTGCCAAGGACCCGGCCATCGCGCTGGAGCTGATGCGCTCGCACCCGTTTGCGAGCCTGATCTCGAACGACGACGACGGCCTGCCGTTCGTCACGCACCTGCCGCTGGTCGCCGAGCAGCGGCAGGGCGACCTACCGGTGCTGCTGGGGCATTGCGCCAAGCCCAATCCGCATTGGCGCTACCTGCAGGCGCGGCCGCAGGCGGTCGTCACTTTCCTCGGCCCGCATTCGTACCTGTCGCCCGCGGTCTATCCCGATCTGGCGCGCGTGCCGACCTGGAACTACCTCGCGGTCCACTGCACCGTCGAGGCCCGGCTCATCGAGGAACCCATGGCCAAGGACGCCTTGCTCAAGAAGCTCATCGGCGACCACGAGCCCGGTTATGCACAGCAGTGGCGCGACCTGGGCGAGGAGTTTCAGCTCAAGATGCTGGCCGGCATCGTCGGTTTCGAAATGCGTGTGACCGCGCTGCAATGCAAGGTCAAACTCAACCAGCACCGCAAGGAGTCGCATGCCGCCATGCGCGCTGTCTACAACGCCGGTACGCCGGACGAGAAGGCGCTGGCCGTGTGGATGGAACGCCTTGGAATGACCGCCGAAGTTCCTGCGACGGAAGGGAACTAGGATGAAACCTTGCATTTCTGTTCGTCGCGTTGTTGTGTTTGACGCTCGTTGTTCGGGGCGCGATCCCGCCGACGGTGTGCTCTGCTCCGCGAATGTCCCCCGGCGCGGCCTAGGGCCGCAGGCCTCCTCCTTTATTTCGCTGCGCAGAGCACACCATCGGCGTGATCGCTCAGCGCAGCGGTTGATCGGCCAGCACGAGAGCAGCGCTCATCGTGCACAGGGCACCGGGTGCTCCCCGCAGCGAAATAAAGGAGGAGCGAAGCGGGGGACATTCGCGGAGGGGAGCACCCGGTGCCCTGTGCACGCGCCCCGAACAACAGCACCCTGAACAAAAGCCCCCCGCAACACAACAAGAGATGGAAAACTGAGATGCGCATGTTCGGATTGCTCGGCCTGGTGCTGGCACTCGTGATCGTCGGATTGATCGCGAAAAAACAGATGACGACTTCCGCTGCCACCGCATTGCCGTCCGTGCCCGGTGCCGCCGCGCCCGCGCCCGGCGAAGCGCCTGCCGATGTGCGCACGCAGGCCCAACAGGTCCAGAAGCAGGTCAAGGAAGCGCTCGACGCCGCGGCGCAGGCGCGCAAGCTGCCGGATGACAACTGAGTCTGCGTCACCTTCGCAGGCGAGCGACGCGCACTGGATGGCGCTCGCGCTGGCCGAGGCGCGCCTTGCGGCCGAAGCGGGCGAAGTGCCCGTCGGCGCGGTGCTGGTCAAGGACGGCCGGGTCATCGCAACCGGCCGCAACGCGCCCGTGGCGCAGCACGACCCGAGCGCCCACGCCGAGATCAATGCGCTGCGCACCGGTGCCGCCGCGCTCGGCAACTACCGGCTCGACGGCTGCGAGCTGTTCGTCACGCTCGAACCCTGTGCCATGTGCGCGGGCGCGATGCTGCATTCGCGCCTGTCGCGGGTGGTGTTCGGCGCGGCCGACCCCAAGACCGGCGCGGCCGGTTCGGTGCTCGACCTTTTCGCCGAGCCGCGGCTGAACCACCACACCCGGGTGCAGGGTGGAGTGCTCGCCGAGGCGTGCAGTGCGGTGCTGCAGGATTTCTTCCAGCTGCGGCGCAGCGCGGCGCGCGAGCAGGCGCAGCCCTTGCGCGACGATGCGCTGCGCACCCCGGCCGAGCGCTTTGCCGCCCTGGGCGAGTACGCCTTCGCGCCGCACTACGTTCAGGACCTGCAGAGCCTGCAGGGCTGGCGCATGCACTACGTGGACGAAGAGCGGCCCCGCAGCGAAGACGGCGAGGTCGCCTGCTGCCTGTGCCTGCACGGTCCCGGTGAATGGGGCTACTTTTTCCGCCACCTGGTTGGCTCGCCGGGATTGCGCACGCTGGTGCCCGACCTGATCGGCTTCGGCAAGAGCGACAAGCCCAAGCGCAAGACCGCACACCGGCTCGAATGGCATCGCGATGTGCTGCTCGAATGGCTGGACCGCGCGCAGCCGGGGCCGATGGTGCTGGTGCACAGCGCCGCCGCGTCCGGCCTTGCATCGCTGCTGCGGTCGGCTGCGGCCGGGCGCTTCGCGGCCGTGCTCGTCGCGCCGGATGGCGGCGCGCGCATCAAGGACGCATGGTGCGCGCCTTATCCCGATCGCGGCTACGAAGCCGCGCTGCGGACACTGGGGCCCATCGCTTCCTCGTCGGGTCCGACAGCAGCGCAAGCCGCGACGCTTGCAGAGCAGGTGCGCAACGCAATGGGATACTCGACCTCGTGACCAAACACATCTACATCTACTCTCCCTCCAGCGCGATTCGCGACAAGGCCGCCTTCCGCCGCGGCGTCAAGAGGCTCAAGGCACTGGGCCATGAAGTCGAGGTCGACGAGGCGGCGCTCTCCGCTCACCAACGCTTTGCGGGCGACGATGCCACGCGACTCGCGGCCATTTCGCGCGCCGCCGCCAGCGGTGCCGACATCGCGCTCATCGCGCGCGGCGGCTACGGCCTCACGCGCATCCTCGATGCGATTCCGTACAAGGCCGTGGCCAAGGCCATCCAGAAGGGCACCGAGTTCGTCGGCTGCAGCGACTTCACCGCGCTGCAGAGCGCGCTGCTCGCCAAGACCGGTGCCGTCACCTGGGCCGGTCCCGCCGTCGGCGAAGACTTCGGCGCCGAAGCGGGCGCCGACGACATCATGGAGGCCTGCTTCGACGACCTGCTGAGCGGGCAGGGCGAAGGTACCGGCTGGCGCATGCCGGTGCGCGATGCCGAACTGAAGGTGAAGCCGGTGCAGGACGCCGTGCTCTGGGGCGGCAACCTCTGCGTGCTGGCCAGCCTGCTCGGAACGCCGTACTTCCCCGCGGTCGACAAGGGCGTGCTGTTCATCGAGGACACGAACGAGCATCCCTACCGCATCGAGCGCATGCTCGACCAGCTGAAGATGGCCGGCGTGCTGGCGCGTCAGCGGGCCATCGTGTTCGGCCAGTTCACCGGCATGCGCAAGGTGCCGGGCTACGACCGGGGTTTCGGGTTCGATGCAGTGGTGGATCGGCTTCGCGCGTCACTCAAGGTGCCGGTGCTCACCGGCCTGCCGTTCGGCCATGTGCCGACGAAGGTGCTGCTGCCCGTGGGGGCCAAGGTGGCGCTGGCGGCCGAAGGGCGCGACGTGTTCCTTGTGTGGGGGCATCGGCATGCCCATTCGCACGACCATGATCACGCGCACTGACCGGAACAACACGAGGAGGGACGGCCGTCGAAGGCCGCGCCGGCCTCAGTTGTTGGTGAAGCGCTGATGGGTGCGAGGACCCATCGAGCCAGGCAGGCCGCCCTCGAACATGGTGTTGATGGCTTTCATCTGGCGGCGGGCGGCCGATTCGCCATCGATGGCGCTGAGGGCCGTCATCACGTCCTGGCGCAGGTACCAGAGGGCTTCGACATCGACTGCGAAGCGCACGCGCTGGCTGACGCGCTGGATCGAATGGCCACCGTGGGCCGGGAGCACCGACAGCATGGCCGTGCGGATCCGTCCCAATTGGCTCTCCGACGCCTGGCGAGAACCGAAACCGGGCACGTTCAGGAGACGAAAAATGCGGCGGAGGAGCACCATGTGACTAAAAGCAGTAAAGCCAGGACGGCCGCTACCTTAAGCTCCAGTTCACCGTTGCACAAGATATGAAACAGTGTTTCTTGTTTGTAAACAACAAGCTTTACGTATCATTTTCAATGCCCGTTGAAATGTGATATCAAAAGTACTACTCGCGCGGGGTCGATTCGGGCATCTGTTCCTCTCATGTTGTCGGCACAAGGGTGAAACTTCAACGAAGGAATTACACGGATCGTCGTTTTCGCAGCAGGAATACGTCAAACAAAACGCCTGCAGGAGCCCGCAAGGAATCTTGACCATAATCAACCGGCGATTGCTATCGAGATACACAAAAGTATGGGTGTCAATTCCACAGTCGTATTCGCGGACTTGACTGGGAGTACCAGGGTCTTCGAGGCCATGGGGAATGCACGAGCCACCGAGACGGTGACGCGTCTGACCCAATGGATCGGCGGCGTATGCCAGGCGCACGGCGGGCGCGTGGTGAAGTCGCTCGGAGACGGCGTATTCGCCATCTTCACGAGCGGTGCAGCCGCCACGCACGCGGTGATCGAACTCCAGCGCTACCACCAGAAGCGCCTGCAGGGCTGGCCCGCGCCGCTGCGCATGGCGCTGCAGATCGGGGTGGCCAGCGGCGAGGTGGTCGAGGTCGAAGGCGATTGCTTCGGCGATGCGGTCAACCTGGCATCGCGGCTCAGCGACCTGGCCGGACCCGGGCAGATCTGGGTGACCGACGCGGTGATCTCGCAGTTGCGCGATGGTACGGTGCAGCACCGCGACCTCGGCCTGATCAACATCCGCGGCCGCAGCGAGATGTCGGTGGTGCACCGGATCGACTGGCAGGAGGACGTGACCTCCTTTCTCACGGTGCCGGCCGCGCTGGCACCGCTGCGGATACCGGACTCGACGTTTGGCCAGATCGAGCTGTCCTGGCTCGACGTCCGCTCCATGTTCAGCAGCGAGCAGTTGCCGATTCACCTGGGCCGCGTCAACGATGCCCAGTTCGTGGTCAACGACCCCCGCGTGTCCCGGCTGCATGCGCGCATCGAGATGCGGCAGGGCAGCTGCGTGCTGATCGACATCAGCACCTACGGGACCTGGGTCCGCTTCCAGGGCAACGGCGGGCCGAGCACCGAGATCGCATTGCGCCGCGAAGAATGCGTGCTGCATGGCCGCGGCGAAATCGGCCTGGGCGCGCCGCTGAGCGATTTCAGCGCCCCGACCATTGCCTTCAACACAACCGGCGGCGACGTGATGCTTTCGCGCCGCGAGATGGGGCTCTGAGCGATGGATGCCGAATGAGGCCTTTTGAGTTGCCAATTTTGTTTCTTAGGTGACGAAAAAGTCACATAAAGTCACAATTATTGGATTGACGCACCCGTTTTTGCGCGGGTCGGCCACCGATTTCCGCAGGGCACAGCACTTGCCTTGAGCAGCTCTACCGGCGCGAAACGCCGCAGGAGCGAGGAAACATGGTGGAACGGATTGAAGCCGGCAGCGCAAGCGTGGCCGACGAATTGGCGTACGTCGATGCGCCGACAGCAGATACGGCCGATGCGCAAGCAGCGCCGGCATCGTCCCGGCCCTTGAAGGCGCTGGCGACGTTTTCCATCGCGGCCGCACTGGCGGCCTGCGGTGGTGGCGGCGGCGGAAGCGGTGGGGGAGGCGGAGGCTTTGCCTTGCCGATCGGCGGTGGTGGTGGCCAGGCACCCGATGCAGGACCCTATCGATACCCCCAGGCGAAGACCGACGACGAAGCCGCGCGCTTCCTGCTGCAGGCGCAGTTCTCGGCCTCGGACGCCGAGATCGCGGACGTGCGCAACAAGGGCTACCTGCCCTGGCTCAGCGAACAGTTCGGCGCGCCGCGCGCGCAGTCGGCCTGGGAGTGGCTCGACAGCAAGCCCTACGACACGGCCGACATCGATGCCGCGATCTGGCGCCAACTGATGGCGTCGGTCGACCCGGCGCGCAAGCGCATGGCGCTGGCGCTCAGCGAGATCTTCGTGGTCTCCGCCAACGAGATCGGCTCGAACTGGCCCAGCGCCACGATGTGCCAGTACTGGGACATGCTGGTGGCCGGCGTCACCGGCAACTTCCGCAACCTGCTGGAAGACGTGACGCTGAATCCCGCGATGGGTTTCTACCTGAACACCCGGGGCAACCGGAAGGAAGACGGCAGGGGCCGGCAGCCCGACGAGAACTACGCGCGCGAAGTCATGCAGCTCATGACCATCGGCCTGTCGCAGCTCAATGCCGACGGCACGGTGAAGACCGGTTCCGACGGCCAGCCGCTCGACACCTACACGCAGGACGACGTGACCAACCTCGCGCGCGTCTTCACCGGCTACGACCTCGACATCAAGACGGCGGAGCGCAACGGCTTCACGCCACCGGGCGGGGGGGGCTCCTTCGACACCAAGGACTGGACCAGGCGCCCGATGGCCTACACGGCCGGGAACCACTCGATGCTCGAGGCCCGGTTCCTCGGTGCCACCGTGCCCGGCGGCACCCCCGGGCCGGCTGCGCTGAAGATCGCGCTCGACACGCTCTTCAACCACCCGAACGTCGGCCCCTTCATCGGCAAACAGCTGATCCAGCGGCTGGTGACGAGCAACCCGAGCCCGGCCTACGTCAAGCGCGTGGCCGACATCTTTGCCAACAACGGCACCGGCGTGCGCGGCGACATGAAGAGCGTGTTCGCGGCCGTGCTGCTCGACGACGAGGCGCGCGGCCCGGCCGGCCTGTCCGATCCGAACTTCGGGCGCCTGCGCGAGCCCATGCTGCGGCTCGTGCAATGGGGCCGCACCTGCGGCATCGGCTCGGCCACCGACGCCTGGAAGATCGGCATCACCTCGGATGCGAGCTTCGGCATCGGCCAGAGCCCGCTGCGCTCGCCCTCGGTGTTCAATTTCTTCCGGCCCGGCTACGTGCCGCCGTCGACCGCCATCGCCAGCAACAAGCTGGTCGCGCCCGAGTTCCAGCTGGTCAATGAAAGCAGCGTGGGGAGCTATCTCAACTTCATGCAGAACGTGCTGCCCAACGGCTTCAACAGCAAGGACGTGGTGGCGAGCTACGCCGCCGAGAAGGCGCTGGTGCTCGACCCGGCGGCGCTGGTGCGCCGGCTCAACCTGCTGCTGACCGGCAACCAGCTGATGCCCGCCACCGTCACCCTCATCACCACCGCGCTCGGCACGCCCAACCTCACGGCGGCAAGCAGCGACGGCGCGAAGCTCAATCGCATCTGTGCCGCCATCCTCATGGTGATGGGTTCGCCCGAATACCTTGTCCAGAAATAACGCGGGAGCCATTTGTCCATGTACCTGATCAATCCCGCCCAGCACACGCGCCGCGCCTTCCTGCGCCGCACGGGCCAACTCGCGATGGCCGGCACCGCGCTGCCGTTCGCGCTCAACCTCGCCGCCATGGGCGAAGCCGCCGCGCAGGCCGCGCCCGGCGACGACTACCGGGCGCTGGTGTGCGTCTTTCTCTTCGGCGGCAACGACTATGCGAACACGGTCGTCACCTACGACGCCGACAGCTACGGCAAATACAGCCTCATCCGCGGTGGCGACGGCGAGGCGGGCGGCGGCATTGCGCTGGCGCGGGCCGCGCTGGCAGCGACCGAACTCAGGCCGGCGCAGGCACTGCCCGATGGCCGCGTGTATGCCCTGCATCCCTCGATGACGAAGCTGGCCGATCTCTTCAACAACCAGGGCAAGGTCGCGGTGCAGCTGAACGTCGGCCCGCTGATCAAGCCGCTGACGCGGGCGCAGTACAACGGCAGCAACCGCCGGGACTTTCCGATTCCGCCCAAGCTGTTCTCGCACAACGACCAGCAATCGATCTGGCAGTCGTCCTCGCCCGAAGGTTCGACCGTCGGCTGGGGCGGCAACCTGGGCGACCTGGCGCTCGCGCCGAACGCGGGGTCGCTCTTCACCTGCATGTCGGTGGCGGGCAATGCCGTGTTCCTGTCGGGTGACCAGGCGCTGCAGTACCAGGTGGGAACGGGCGGTGCGGTTCGCATCGGCGCGGTGAGCGGCGCCGGCGGCAATCTCTTCGGTTCCGCGACGGTGAAAGCCGCCATGCAGCAGATCACGCAGCGCGAGAGCGGCCACACGCTCGAGAACGAATACAACAAGGTCACCAAGCGCGCGGTTGCCGCCGAGGGAAAGATCACCGACGCCATCCAGTCGGATTTCGCGCCCGGCACCTTCCCGGCCCAGAACAACCTGGCCGACCAGCTCAAGATGGTGGCGCGCCTGATCCGCGGGCGCAGTGCGCTGGGGGTGAAGCGCCAGGTGTTCTTCGTCTCGATGGGCGGCTTCGACCTGCACGACGACCTGATCACGCGGCAGCCCGGTCTGATGCAGAAGCTGTCGGATGCGCTGGTCGCCTTCCACGACCAGATGGGCGTGCTCGGCGTGGCCGACAAGGTGACGGCATTCACCGCGTCCGACTTCGGGCGCACGCTGTCGAGCAACAGCAATGGTTCCGACCATGGTTGGGGCAGCCATCATTTCGTGGTCGGCGGGGCGGTGAAGGGCAACGCGCTGTACGGCACGGCGCCGCCGGTGAGCATCACCAACACCATCTCCGACGCCGACCAATGGCATGTGGGCCAGGGCCGCCTGCTGCCCACCACCTCGGTCGACCAGTACGCGGGCACGCTGGCGCGCTGGTTCGGCGTGCCCGATGCCGAGCTCAACGGCATCCTGCCCAACCTCAAGAACTTCGGCATGACCGCGCCGAGCGGCATTGCCTATCCGAGAGACGTGGGGTTCATGGCATGAGCGCCGCGCCGGGCCGCCCCAAGCAAGCTCGCACCGCAGTGCGTAGCACGGAGGTTACCCAATGAGCCGCCGGGCTGTTTCCAGTGCCGCAGCGCGAGGCGCGGAGGTTTTTCAATGAGCGTGATGCCTTTCACCGAGGTGGACGACGCCATCGCCGCCGTGGAGGGGTTCGACCGCGAGATCCGGAAATTCGACCTCGCCGTGGCGGACAACCTGCAGGATGCCATCGGCCTGCAGATGGCGCAGATCGCCGATCGCGCGCTGGCGCGCGGCTGGGAGCCCATCAGCTTCGTGCAGAAGGACGGGTTCCGGCTCTACCGCTTCAAGGCGATGCGCTAGTTTTCTCCAGGGCCGCGATCACGCCGCATTCCTCGAGCAGCCGGACCTGATGGGCCACCGCCGAGACAAAGCGCGGCTCGCCGCCCAGCTCGCCGAAGACCGGTGCGAAGCCGGTGAAGAACGCGATGCGGTCGTGCACCGAGCCGGCCGTGTTTGCCTGCGCGAGCCTGGCGGCCAGAGCGGCGGCCAGCGGATCCTGTATTTCGTGCGAGGCGCCGGTTTCGTCGGTGCCGCGCAGGTAGTGGATCCACGCGGCCACCGCCAGCGCAAGCCGGTCGATGGGCAGGCCGGCACGGAGCCGGTCGCGCACCGTGCCGAGCAGGCGCTGCGGCAGTTTCTGCGAGCCGTCCATCGCGATCTGTTTCGTCTGGTGCTGCAGCGCGGGGTTCGAGAAGCGCTGCAGCAGGCGCGTCCGGTAGCCGTCCAGGTCGAGGCCCTGCATCGCCGGCAGCGTGGGGGCGATTTCCTCGCGCATCAGGGCGTCGATGTAGTTGCGCAGCGCCGGTTCGGCCATCGCGCGGTCCACCGTGCGGAGCCCGGCCATCGCGCCCAGATAAGCGAGCGCCGAATGGCTGCCGTTGACCATGCGCAGCTTCAGCCGCTCGAAGGGCTCGGCGTGCTCGACGAAGCGCGCACCGCCTGCGGCCCAGTCCGGCCGCCCGTTCGCGAAGCGGTCTTCCACCACCCATTCGAGAAAGGGCTCGCCGATCACGGGCCATGCATCTTCGACGCCGAGGCGCGCCGAGATGCGCGCGCGGTCGTCGTCGGTGGTGCGCGGCACGATGCGGTCCACCATCGAATTGGGAAAGGTGCAGTGCGCCTCGATCCATTCGCGCAGGCCGTCGTCCACCTGCTGCGCGAAGGCCAGCACGATGCCGCGCAAGGTGTCGCCGTTGGCGGGCAGGTTGTCGCAGGACAGCAGCGTGACCGGCGCCAGCGAGCGGCGGCGCCGAAGGCCCAGCGCATGCACGACGAAGCCGGGCATGGTGCGCGGCGCTTCGGGGTGCGCGAGGTCGTGCGCGATATCGGCATCGTCCAGCCGCAGTACGCCGGTGGCCGGGTCGTGGTGGTAGCCCTTCTCGGTGATCGTCAGGCCGACGATGCGCGTGTCCGGATGGGCGATGCGCTCGAGCACGGCTTGCGGGTCTTCCGGCGCAACCAACACGTCGAGCAGGTTGCCGATGACTTGCAGCGACTCCCGCGGGCTGCCGTCTTCGGCGGCGTCGCGCAGTGCCAGGGTGTAGAGGCCGCCTTGCGGCCGCAGCGCATCGCGCGTGTCGGCGGCGCGCAACGACACGCCGACCGTGCCCCAGCGCAGGTCGCCGCTCGCATGCAGCGCCGCCTCGTTGACGACCGCGAGGTGCGCGCGATGGAAGGCGCCCACGCCCAGGTGGACGATGCCGGCCTGCAGCGCTTCGCGCCGGTACAGCGGCCGGGCGACTTCCGGGGGAACGCGGGGCAGGGCGTCGGGGTTCAGGCGCTGCATGCTCACCAGTTCCAGAGCGTGCCGTCGTGCTGCAGCCGGTTCACCGGCAGGTAGGCGCGCTGGTAGGGGTACTTGGCGGCCAGCGCCTCGTCGATGTCCACGCCGTGGCCCGGCGCTTCGCCGGGATGCAGCATGCCGTTCTCGAAGGTGTATGAATGCGGGAACACCGCGTCGGTCTCGTCCGTGTGGCGCATGTACTCCTGGATGCCGAAATTGGGCACCCAGAGGTCGAAGTGCAGCGCCGCGCCCATGCACACCGGCGACAGGTCGGTCGCGCCGTGGCAGCCGGTGCGCACCTGGTAGAGCGAGGCCAGGTCGGCAATGCGGCGCAGCTGGGTGATGCCGCCCGCATGGACCACCGTGGTGCGGATGAAGTCGATCAGCTGGTTCTGGATCAGGTCCTTGCAGTCCCAGATGCTGTTGAAGATCTCGCCCACGGCCAGCGGCGTGGTCGTGTGCTGGCGGATCAGCTTGAAGGCGTCCTGGTTTTCGGCCGGCGTGGCGTCTTCCATCCAGAACAGGTTGAACGGCTCCAGCGATTTGCCGAGGCGCCCGGCCTCGATGGGCGTCAGGCGGTGGTGCACGTCGTGCAGCAGATGAATGTCGGGCCCGACCGCGCTGCGCACCGCATCGAACAGCTTCGGCGTGTGCGCCAGGTACTTGGCGGTCGACCAGTCGTGCTCGCTCGGCAGGTCGGCATCGGCCGGTTCGTAGAACATGGTGCCGCGGCCCACGCCGTAGACCTTCTCCAGGCCCGGCACGCCGCTTTGGGCGCGGATCGCGAGGTAGCCTTCTTCCTTGTAGCGCAACACCTCGTCGACGGTCTGCTCGGTGTCGCGGCCGTTGGCGTGGCCGTAGACCATCACGCCGGTGCGACTCTTGCCGCCCAGCAGCTGGTAGAGCGGCATGTTCGCGGCCTTGGCCTTGAGGTCCCACAGCGCGGTGTCGACGGCGGCGATCGCGGTCATCGTCACGGGGCCGCGGCGCCAGTAGGCGCCCTTGTACAGGTACTGCCAGATGTCTTCGATCTGGTGCGCATCGCGGCCGATCAGGCAGGGAATGACATGCTCGGTGAGGTACGCCGCCACGGAGAGTTCGCGCCCGTTGAGCGTGGCGTCGCCGATGCCGGTGAGGCCCTCATCGGTTTCGATCTTGAGCGTGACGAAGTTGCGGCCCGGGCTGCAGACGATGACGCGGGCGTTGGTGATTTTCATGGCGTTGGTGTCTTGAGGGTTTGTGGGGTTCAGCCGTTCCAGCCGAGGTGGCCGAGGAAGTCGCGGGTGCGCTCCATGGTGGGGTTGTCGAAGATCTGCGTCGGCGGGCCCTGTTCGATGATGGCGCCGGCCTCGAACACCACGACCCAGTCGGCCACGCGCCGCGCGAAGCCCATCTCGTGGGTCACCACGATCATGGTCATGCCTTCGTGCGCCAGCTTCTGCATCACGGTCAGCACTTCGCCGACGGTCTCGGGGTCGAGTGCGGAGGTGGGCTCGTCGAACAGCATCACCTCGGGCTCCATGGCCAGCGCGCGGGCAATGGCCACGCGCTGCTGCTGGCCGCCCGACAGGTTGGCGGGAAAGTTGCCGGCCTTGTTCGCCAGGCCCACTTTCTCGAGCAGCGCCATGGCGCGTTCCCTGGCCTCGGCCTCGCGCATGCCCAGTACGGTGATGGGGCCCATCGCCACGTTGTCGAGCGCAGATTTGTGCGGAAACAGCTCGAAGCTCTGGAACACCATGCCCATGCGCTGGCGCACCTTGCGGACCTGCGACTCCTGCGTCGGCAGCGCAACGCCGTCGACCAGCACACGGCCGCCATCGATGGCTTCGAGCGCGTTGGTGCAGCGAAGCAGCGTGGACTTGCCCGAGCCCGAGGGGCCGATCAGGCACATCACTTCGCCTTTTTGCACCTGCAGCGACACGCCGCGCAGCGCCTCGAAATCGCCATAGAGCTTGCGCACGTTTTCATAGACCAGCACGGGCGGCTGGTCGGCGTTCTTGCGCGCCGGCGGGGATGCAGTAGCGTTCATTCCTTGACTCCGTATTTGCGGTGGATCCAGTCCACCAGCTTGGCTTGCGGGTAGCCCATGAGCCAGTAGAGAACGGCCATGGCGGTGAGCATCTCCAGCACGCGGAAGGTCTGCGCGCGGATCTGCATGGCGGTGTAGGCCAGTTCGCTGACGGCGATGACCGACACCAGCGAGGTGTCCTTGAACAGCGAGATCCAAGTGCTCGCCATCACCGGCAGGATGCGGCGCCCGGCCTGCGGGATCACCACCTTGAACATCGCCTGCCGGCGCGACATGCCCATGGCGAGCGCGGCCTCCATCTGGCCCTTGCGGATCGAGTTGATGCCGGCGCGAAAGGTCTCGGCGTTGTAGGCCGCCACGTTGAGCACCAGGGCCACCAGCGCGGTGGTGATCGCCGAGAACTGCACGTCGAAGGCCATGGGCATCACGTAGAAGGCCCAGTAGATGACCAGGATCAGCGGCAGGTTGCGAAAGAACTCCACGAAGGCGAGCGAGGCCGACTGCAGCAGCTTGTTGGGCGACAGGCGCATCAAGGCGAGCACGATGCCGCCCGGCACCGCCAGCAGCATGGTGAGCACCGTCAGGCCCACCGTGAGCGCCGCGCCTTCGAGCAATGCCGCGCGGTGCGTCCAGATCACGGACCAATCGAATGTCATGGTTGCGTCCCTTCTACGAGCGGCCGAGGTGCGCGAAGCGGCGGTACAGCCGGTCCACCCCTCGGGTCACGGGGAACAGGATGCAGAAGTACGCCACCATCACCGCGGTGAACACCTCCACGGGGCGGTAGCTCTGGCCGGCCACGGTCTCGGCGCGGTGCATCAGCTCGGGCACCGCGATCACGGTGGCGATGGCCGTGTCCTTGATCGCGATGGTGAGGATCGAGCCGAAGGCCGGCAGCATGCGCACGATGGCCTGCGGCAGCAGCACCTTGCGCAGGACCTGGGCGCGCGACATGCCCAGCGCCAGCGCGGCGCGCGTCTGCCCCGGCCGGATCGATTCGATGCCGGCGCGGATGACCTCGGCCGCATAGGCCGCGATGTGCAGCGTGAGCGCGACCAGCGCGGCCCAGAAGGGCGGAAAGGTCACGTTCGCGAGGATCGGGAACGCGAAGTAGATCCATATCAGCACCACCAGCACCGGGATGGCGCGCATCGAGTCGATGTAGAACACCAGCAGCGGGCGCAGCCAGCGCGGGCCGTAGAGGCGCAGCAGCGCAATCACCAGCCCGGCCAGCAGGCTGGTGACCGCGCTGACGACGCTCAGCAGCACCGTCATGCCCAGACCGCTGGCAAAGAAGCGCCAGTTGTCCGCGATGGGCGAGAAGTCGAAGTCCATGGAAGCTCCGGAAGAGGAAGGGCATGGCGGCCGTCAGAACGTGACGACCACCTTCATGGCGCGCTGCCGGTCGGCGGCCAGCGCAAAGGCCTCGTGCACGCGGGCCACGGGCACGGCCTCGGTCAGGAGCGGCGACACGTCGAGCACGCCGCGGCTCAGGTAGTCCACGGCCCATGCGTACTCGTCGATGAAGCGGAAGCTGCCCACGAAGGACAGGCTCTTGACCATGATCTGGTTCAGCGGGCAACCCTCGCTGCTGCCGCTCAGCGTGCCCACCTGCACGATGGTGCCGCGCGGGCGGGTCACCCGGATGCAGTTGGCCAGGCCCGCGTAGTTGCCCGACACCTCGAAGCACACATCGACCTGGCCCTTGCCTTCGGCCAAGGCGTCCAGCGGCGTTGCGTCCTTGGCGACGTTGATGGTCTGCGTGGCGCCCACGCGAACGCAGGCCGCCAGCGTCTGGTCCACGATGTCCACCGCGATCAGGCGGCTCGCGCCCGCCAGCTTTGCGGCCATGAGGATCAGCGCGCCAATGGGGCCGGCGCCGACCACCATCACCGTCTTGCCCAGCAGCGAGCCGGCTTCCTGCACCGCGTGCAGCGCCACCGCCAGCGGCTCGCCGAAGGCGGCCAGCTCGAAGGACAGCGCATCGGGCACCGGCAGGCATTGGCTCGCGTCGACCACCACCTGCTCGCGCATCGCGCCCTGCATGTGGGGCCACTTGCTCGCACTGCCGAAGAAGTGCACGTTCTCGCAATGGTTCGAAGCGCCCATGCGGCAGAAGCGGCAATGGCCGCAGGTGCGCGACGGATTCAGGGCCACACGGTCGCCGGGGCGCACCGACGTGACCTGCGCACCCACCTCCAGCACCTGCCCGGACGCTTCGTGGCCCGGCGTCAGCGGCGCGCGGATCAGGAAATCGCCGACGCGGCCGTGCTGGTAGTAGTGCAGGTCGGAGCCGCAGATGCCCACGGCCTTGACGGCCACGCGAACCTGCGTGGGCGACAGCGTTTCGGTCGGAATGTCGGCCACGCGCAGGTCGCGTGCACCGTGAATTTCGCAGTTCAGCATGATGGGTTCTTCGAGAGCGGTTGGAAGAGACGAAGGGGCACCCGCGGGCGACGCCGATGCGGCGGCCCGGCAGGCGGCGTCGTGTGAGACGTGCGGCTGGCTGTGCGCTCAGCTCACTTGAGGTTCTTTGTCATGCGGCGCTCTTCGTCGGAGAGTGCGGGCTGCATGCGCTGGGCCACGGTGCGCAGCCAGTCGAGGTAGACCTTCTGGTCCTTGGCCACGCCCATGCCGGCCTCGATCTCGAAGATCTTGCTGTCCTGGCAGTCGTTTTCCTTGGGGAACGCGGCCAGGCCCTTCACCTTCCTGCTGATGTTGGGCCACAGCATGCGGTTGAGCGGCGCCACGTCGGAGCGGCCGGCCACCACTTCTTCGATCGGCGCGACCGAGCCCGAGTTGGCCACGCCGCGCAGCTTGGCCTTGGGGAACTGCTGGCGCACCAGCGGTTCTTCGCCCGCACCCGAGAAGTAGGCGACGGTGATTTCGGGCTTGTTGAAGTCCTCGAGCGTCTTGGCGCTCGTGAACTTGGGGTTGTCGGCACGCCCGAACATGCACACGCCGGTGCTCGAGAAGGTCACGAAGTCGATGATCTTGGCGCGCTCGGCCGTCTGGTTCAGCGGGCCGATCATGATGTCCATCTGGTTGGCGACCAGCGCGGGCACCTTGGTCTCGTGGCTCACCGGCACCGGCACCATCTTCACGCCCAGCAGCTTGGCGAACTCCTTGCCCAGCGTCCACGAGGGGCCGGACCAGTCTTCGCCGTCGCCGGTCGTGTTCTGCGCCAGCCAGGGCGGGTTGTTGACGACACCGACGCGCAGCACGCCGGCCTTGCGGATGGCATCCACCCGTGGGCTGGCGCCGGGGGCCGGTGGCGTCTGGGCGAGGGCAGCCGGGCCGAAGGCCGCGAACGTTGCGGCGAGCACGGCGCCGCGCGATGCGCGGGCCAGAAAAGAGTTGGGATTCATGGCGAGCTTCCTGCTGGATGTTTGTGTTGCGGTGCGCACGCGGCGCCTCTACTTCAGCCCGCCGACGATGCGGGCTTCGTCGGCATCGAGGCGCGGCTTCTGCGCCCGTGCCACCTCGCGCAGCCAGTCCAGGTAGGCCGGCTGGTTCTTGTCCACCGCGAGCCCGACCGGCGAGGCCTTCTCGGTGCTCGACTGGCAGTTGTTGTCCTTCGGCAGCACGGCCAGGCCCTTGACCTTCTGTTGCAGGCCGACCCATGGCACGCGGTTGATCGGCGCCGCATCGGCCCGCCGGGCCATGATTTCCTCGATCGGCGCGGTGGCGCCCGAGCTGGCAACCGCGCGCAGCTTCGCCTTGGGGAAGCGCTCCTTGACCCAGTTCTCTTCGGCGCCGCCGGTGAAGTAGGCGATGGTCACGTCGGGCTGGTTGAGCGCGTCCACGGAGGTGGCGCGGCTCAGCTTCGCGTTGTCGGCGCGCCCGAACATGCACACGCTGGTGGCGGAGTAGATGACGAAGTCCACCACCTTGAGCCGCTCCGGCGTCTCGCCCAGCGGGCTGATCGTCATGTCGACCTGGTTGGCCGCGAGCACCGGCACCTTGGTCTCGTGCGAGACCGGCACGGTGCGCAGCTTCACGCCGAGCAGCCGCGCATAGTCGTTGGCCAGCAGCCAGGCCGGACCGCTCCAGGGCTCGCCGTTGCCGGTGGTGTTCTCCATCAGCCAGGGTGCGTTCTGCAGCACGCCCACGCGCAGTTCGCCGGCCTTGCGGATCGCGTCGATGCGCGGGCTGGCGCCCGGAGCGGGTTGTGCGAATGCGGCTGCGCCGGCCGTGGCAAGCAGTGCGACTGCCGTGCAGCGGGCAACAGCGCGGCTGCCCCGGCCCCGAAGGAGGGGGAATTTCATGGTCTTGTCTCCGTTTCGATATCGAAAAAATCGGCGCACCGCCGAATGCGCGCTCTCGCGCGCTCAGCGCCAGGCTTGTGCGAATTCGCTGATCACGCGTTCGATGTGGTCGCGCATCGCCTTGCGGGCGGCGTCGGGCTCGCGCTGGAGCAGGGCGGTGAACACGCGCTGGTGGTCGTCCTGCGAGGCACGGCGCAACGCCGGTGTATGGAAGTGCGCCTCCAGTTGCGACCAGATCGGCGCCTTGGTGTGGTCCCACACCGCGGTCACCATCTGCAGCAGCACGCTGTTGCCGGTGGACTCTGCAATGCGCAGGTGGAACAGGCGGTCGGCCGCTTCGTTGGCGACCTTGTCGTGCATGTTCTCGCGCATCTCGGCCAGCGCGGCATAGATGCGGTCGAGGTCGCCGTCCTTGCGGTTCTCGGCCGCGACGGCGGCGATTTCGCCTTCGATCAGGCAGCGTGCACGCAGCAGTTCGAAGGGGCCCGGGCCGGGCGACAGGGTGTAGGCGGACGCGGGCGCTACGGCACCGGGCGCCGGTGCGCACACGTAGATGCCCGAGCCGCCGCGCACTTCGACGTTGCCCTGGATCTCCAGGACGATGATCGCCTCGCGCACCAGCGTGCGGCTGACGCCGAAGCGGTCGGCCAGTGCGCGCTCGGAGGGCAGGCGGTCGCCCACCTTGAATTCGCCCTCGGTGATGAGGCCGGCAATGCTGGCCGCAAGCTTCTGGTACGAGCGGTCGGAGTCCGGCTCAGCCGAGGGCAGATGGGGGAGTTCGTGGATGGTTGCCATGATTGGTGAGCCAGTTTAAAAGTGGTTCACCAATTTCGACCCTATGGTTTACCACTACGGGCGAAGTTCGCCGTTGCCTTGTTCGCCGCATTCAGGATGTAACCGCCGACCGCGCACTCCACGTCGTCCACGAGTTCTTCCGTGTCGGGACAGGCGTCCTGCACCAGCAGGGCCTGCTCGACGATGGCGTAGACCATCGAGAACGCATTGAACGCCGTGCGCAGCGGCTCGAGCGTCGCCGGCCAGTCGGAAGATGCGGCGAGGGCATCGCGAAACAGGCCCACGAACTCCCGATAGATCTCGCGGTAGCTCGCAGGCGAGGAGATGCGGCGCTCGAGGTACATCAGTGCGCGCCATTCGTTCGCCTGGCCGAGCAGGCTTCGCACGTGCGCGGCCACCATGGCGCGGATCGTCTGCTCGACCGTGCGCGGCACCGGCGCCCTGGCCGCCTCCGCCAGGACCGCGGCCTGCTTGCGCATCCAGCTGCGAACGGTGACCGCGGCAATCGAGTCCTTCCCGGGAAAGTACAGGTACAGGGTGCCCAGGCCGACACCCGCGACGCCGGCGATTTCGCGCATCGACACCTTCTCGTAGCCGCGCTCGACCAGCAGCAGGACGAAAGCATCCTGGATGGCGCCGCTGGTCATCCAGGCGCGTGACTGCAGGGGCTTGCGGCGGGGTTTCACGATCGAGTTCATAGGTCTGGCCGTGGTCGCGGCCCCAAGGGAGCGCGCCCATCTTCGGGGTTCGCGGCGGCCGCTGCAAGGCGGCTCCGGTCGGCGGGGTAAAGCTGAACACCCCCGGTCGGAGGCGTCATGAATCGTTGCGTCGGCAGCCCACGGGACGCCTGTGCCGCGACCGGGTTGGCCGCGCGGCAGAACCCGAACACGCCCGGCATGCATCGGGCCTAAGCTGATCCGGATGAACAATCCAAGCACTGCGCAGATGCCGGCCACGCTGGCCGGCCTGGTTCACCGTCTCGACCAGGCGCGACGCACCGGTAGGCGCGAGGAGGGCGAAGAGGCCGCCACCGTGCCCACCAGCCGCTACACCGACCCCTTGCACTGGCAGCAGGAGCAGGCGTCGCTGTTCGGCGAGTGGCCCATCGTCGCGGCCCACAGCGCGGAGCTTCCGGTCGGATCGGCGCTGCCCTTCGATGCGCTCGGCGTCCCCATTGTCCTGACCCGGGCGGCCGACGGCCGCGCGCGCGCCTTCTTCAACGTCTGCAGGCATCGCGGCATGGCGCTGGTCGCCGGCGGCGGCTCCGAACCGGCCAAGGCCTGCAAGGCGCTGGTCTGCCCGTATCACGCCTGGACCTATGAGCTCGATGGGCGGCTGCGGCATCGCCTGCATGCGCAGACCTTCGAGGGCATCGATCCGGCCACGCTGAACCTGGTCGAACTGCCTTGCGACGAAGCCGGCGGGCTTGTTCTCGTCAGGCGCACGCCCGGTGCGGCGTTCTCGGCCGAGGTGTTCCTGCAGGGACTGGACGCGCACCTGCACTGGATGGGCCTGCCCCGGATGGTCGTGTTCCGCAAGGTCGACCGGGTGTACGAAGCGAACTGGAAGCTGACGGTCGACGCGTTCCTGGAGGGCTATCACATCCGCGTGCTGCATCGCGAGACGATCTATCCCTTCTTTGCCGACGCGTACACGGTCAACCTGCATGCCGGGCCGCACCAGGACTCGCTGGTGGCGCGGCGAACGGCCTTCGAAGCCTTCGCGCCGCCGCAAGACCGCGAGGCGCTGTGCAAACTGGCCACGCCGACGCAGCTCCTGTTTCCGAACACCTTCCTCATATGGCATCCCGACTACGTGAGCCTGATCGGCATGTTCTCGCCGGCGGTGGGCCAGGTGCGCTGGGTGCACACGATGCTGATTCCGCCGGATCGCACCGGGGAGGACTGGACCCCTCATTGGGAGAAGACCTTTCAGCTCATCGAGCAGACGGTCTTCGAGCAAGAGGACATCGCCACCGCGGTGGCGATCCAGCGCGGCCTGTCCAGTGGCGCCAACACGGATTTCCATCTCGGCCGGCTCGAACACGAGGTGCTGCGCTTTCACCGCAACATCGACGATGCCCTCGGTGGAACACTGAGGCCGGCCAGCCGCGACGTTGCTTAGGCGGGAGGCGGCGCGAGGATGCGATCGAGCTGCGCAATGTCGATCGGCTTCTGGAGGTGGTGGTCGAAGAGGCCCTCGGCCGAGGCTCCCGCGGCATCCTGCGCCGAGAAGCCCGAGATCGCCACCAGCAGCCGCGGCGTGCCTTCGGTCGTGCTGGCGCGCAGCCGCCGCGCCACCTCGGTGCCCGGAAAGTCGGGCAGGGTGAGGTCGATCAGCGCCGCATCGAAGCGCTCGGTGGCTGCGGCATCCAGCGCCTGCTGTGCGGTGTAGGTGCAGCGGGCCGTGTGGTCCTGCAGCGTGAGGAGTTCCTGCAGCAGGTCGGCAGCGGCTTGGTTGTCGTCGACGATCAGCACGTTCACGGCGGGTTTCTTTCCATGGGGTTCGGATGGTGCAGTATGGCGGCGTGCGCCCGGTGTGCCATAGGCATGTTCCTATGCCTTCGGGTCCGTGCTCGCCGCCCCGGTGTGCAGCGGCAGGTCCACCACGAAGGTGGCCCCCTGGCCGGGCGTGCTTTCCACGCCAATCTGCCCGGCATGCAGGTCCACGATCTTGCGCGTGATGTAGAGCCCGAGACCCAGCCCGGCCGCATGCTGGCGGCTGCCCTCGGTGCGCTCGAACTGCTCGAAGATGCGTTCGTGGTCCTCGGGCGCAATGCCGATGCCGCGGTCGCGCACGCTCACGCGCGCCATGTCGCCGACAGGCTGCACCACCATCTCGACCGGCTTGCCGCCGCCGTAGCGCAGCGCGTTGGTCAGCAGGTTGGTCAGCACCTGCTCGATGCGGAACTCGTCCCACACGCCATGCAACTCGGCCGGCGCTTCGAGCGTGATCACCGAGCCCGCGGCCTCGGCCTGCTGCCGCAGGTTTTCCACCACCGCGCGTGCCAGCACGGCCAGGTCCACCGGCTGGGTCTGGATCGACAGCGCATCGCGCCGCATGCGCGTGACGTCGAGCATGTCGTCGATCAGCCGCACCATGTTGCGGATCTGCCGCTGGTCGCGCTCGATCATCGCGGGCAGGCGGTCCGCAGCGAAGTTGGCGAGGTTGCCCTTCGACAGGTGAAGCTGCCGCAGCTGCGTTTCGAGGTACAGCGTATTGAGCGGCGTGCGCAGCTCGTGCGAGACCATCGACATGAAGTCGTCGCGCATGCGCACCGCGTGCTCCAGCTCGTGCTGCGTCTGCTGCAGCTGCTGCACCAGCTCTTCCTGCTTGCGGTGCGCGGCCGCGAGCGATTCCATTTCGTGCCGCAGCGCCTTGCGGTGCTGGTACAGGTCGACGAACACGCTCACCTTGCTGATCACCGCGTGCGGGTCGAGCGGCTTGTGCAGGAAGTCGACCGCACCGCTCTCGTAGCCCTGGAAGGCGTAGTTCAGTTCGCGCCCGGCGGCGCTCACGAAAATGATCGGGATGTGCCGCGTGCGCTCGGTGCCGCGCATCAGCTCGGCCAGCTCGAAGCCGTTCATTCCGGGCATCTGCACGTCGACGATGGCGAGCGCGAATTCATGCTCGAGCAGCAGCGTGAGCGCGGCTTCGGCCGAACCGGCGCGGTAGACGCTGCGGTCCGGCGCGCGGATCAACGCTTCGAGTGCCAGCAGGTTCTCCGGCAGGTCATCGACGATCAGCAGCTTGCTTTGGACGTCAAACGGCATGGGCGGACTCCAGTTGCAGAAGCAGGGTGCGAAGTTCGCGAAGGGGAAGCACGTGGTCGGGGGCGTGGCGCGCGATGGCGGCGCTGGGCATGATGGAAATCAGGGCTTCTTTCGGGTCCTGCACGGCGGTGAGCCCGCCGGCGAGGTGAATGCGGTACAGGCCTTCGGCGCCGTCGTCGTTGGCGCCGGTCAGGAGAAAACCGGCCACCGCGGGGCCGTAGGTGTCGGCGGCGGAAGCCATCAGCACGTCGATGGACGGCCGCGAGAACAGCACCGGCGGCTCGCAGCTGAGCGAGAAGCAGCGCTCGCGCTCGATCGAGAGATGGTAGCCGGGCGGCGCGAAGTAGAGGCTGCCGGCCGCGAGCGGCATCTTGTCGGCGGCCTCGTGCACCGGGATGGGCAGGCGCTGCGCGAAGATCTCGGCCAGATGACTCTCGTGCGCCTCGGGCAGATGGAGCACGACCGTCATCGGAATGCGCCAGTTTGCGGGCAGGCCGTCCAGCAGCACGGACAGCGCATCGATGCCGCCGGCCGAAGCCCCGAGCACGATGGCCTCCACGCGCTTGCGAGCGGAGGAGAAAGACGGCTTTCTCATGTGCCCTTGCGATAGATGCGCTCGGCGCGGGCATGGGGCGCGAAGCGGTCCGCGTAGCTCGAAAAATCGATGCTTTCCTTCGACCCCAGGCCGAGGAAGCCGCGATGCGACAGCGACTCGTGGAACAGCCCCAGGGCCCGGTCCTGCAGCTGGCGGTTGAAATAGATGAGCACGTTGCGGCACGACACCAGCTGCGTTTCGGCGAACACGCTGTCGGTGGCCAGGCTGTGATCGGCAAAGATCACGTCGGCGCAGAGCGAGGGGTCGAAGCGGGCGGCATCGTAGGCCGCTGTGTAGTAGTCGGAGAACGCATTCCGTCCGCCCGCGCGCTGGTAGTTGGCGGTGTAGCCACGGAGGGCCTCGAGCGGAAAGATGCCCAGGCGCGCCTTCTCCAGCGAGGCCGGGTTGATGTCGGTGGCGTAGATCTGCGTGCGTTCGAGCAGGCCTTCCTCGCGCAGCAGGATGGCGAGCGAGAACACTTCCTCGCCGGTGCTGCAGCCGGCCACCCACACCTTGACCGAAGGGTAGGTGTGCAGGATCGGCACCACATGCCGGCGCAGCGCCAGGAAGTAGGGCGGGTCGCGAAACATCTCGCTCACGGGAATCGTCAGGAACTGCAGCAGCCGGCCGAAGAGCGCCGCATCGCGAAGCACCTTCTCCTGCAGCGCCGAGATGCTCGGCAGCCTCAGCTGGTCGAGCGCATGCAGCACGCGGCGCTTCTGCGAGGCCACCGTGTAGTTGCGGAAGTCGTAGCTGTACTTGAGGTAGATGGCTTCCATCAGCAGCCGCAGCTCGATCTCGGTGTCGCTCAACGGCTGCAGCGGTTGCAGCGGCAGGGTGTTCGGTGCGGCGGCTTTCGTCACAGGCGCTCCATCTTCGGCATCCACACGCGCAGCAGCGAGAACAGGCGCTCCAGGTCGACCGGCTTGGCCAGATAGTCGTTGGCGCCTGCGGCCAGGCATTGCTCGCGGTCGTCCTTCATGGCCTTGGCGGTGATGGCGATCACCGGCATCTTCTCGAAGCGCGGGTCGGCGCGCAGGCGCCGCGTGGCCTCGAGGCCGTCCATCTCCGGCATCATCACGTCCATCAGCACGAGGTCGATCTCGCTCACCCGGTCGAGCTTCTCGAGCGCTTCGCGGCCGTTGCGGCCGATCTCGACCGTCGCGCCGCGCTGCTCCAGCGCGCTCGTCAGCGCGAAGATGTTGCGCACGTCGTCGTCCACCAGCAGGATGGTCCGGCCCTCGAAGATGCGGTCGCGCCCGCGCACCGTCTTCAGCATGCCCTGGCGTTCGCTCGAAAGCTCGGACTCCACCTTGTGCAGGAACAGCGTCACCTCGTCGAGCAGCCGCTCGGGCGAGCGCGCGCCCTTGATGATGATCGAGCGCGAGTAGCGCTGCAGCTCGGCCTCCTCGTCGCGCGTGAGGTTGCGCCCGGTGTAGACGATGACGGGCGGGAACGACACGATCTCTTCGGCCGCCATCCTCTTGAGCAGGTCGCTGCCCTGCATGTCGGGCAGCCGCAGGTCGGTGATCATGCAGTCGAACACGCGGCTGCGCAGCAGCGCCAGCGCCTCTTTGCCGGAGCCGACCGCGACGATCTCGATGTCGTCGTCGCCGATCAGCCGGATCACGCTTTCGCGCTGCATCGCGTCGTCTTCCACCAGCAGCACGACCTTGACCTTCTGCGTCAGCTTCTCCTCGAGCCGGCCGAACACCTTCGTCAGCTCGTCGCGCGTGGCCGGCTTCAGCGCATAGCCGATGGCGCCCATGTGCAGCGCGGCGGCCTGCCCGTTGTCGGCGGCCGAGACCACGTGGATGGGGATGTGGCGCGTGTGCGGCGAATCCTTCAGGCGCTGCAGCACGTCGAGCCCGGTGCTGTCGGGCAGTCGCATGTCGAGCAGGATCGCGTCGGGCACGAACTGCGTGGCCAGCTCGAAGCCGTCGGCCGCGCCGTGCGCCACCAGGCATCGGTAGCCCAGCTCGTGCGCCAGGTCGTAGAGGATGTGCGCGAACTGCGGCTCGTCCTCGATCACCAGCACGCGGCGCACCTGGTCGCGCGGCAGCGAGCGGTCGTCGGCGAACTGCGGCGCGGGAACCACGGCCTTGGGCGCCGGCGCCTGCGGCACGGGGGCGGCGACTGGGCTTCGATGGCCCGGGGCGTAAGTCGGCATGCTCCGGGGCGCCGCAGGCTGCTGCCCCGAAACCTGCGGCGCCTTGGCCGGCAATTGAAGCGTGAAGGTGCTGCCCTGGCCCGGCTGGCTCTGCACCGTCAGCGTGCCGCCCAGCAGCTGCGTGAGGTCGCGCGAAATCGACAGGCCCAGCCCGGTGCCGCCATAGCGGCGGCTGGTGGTGCCGTCGGCCTGGCGGAAGGCCTCGAAGATCAGCTCGTGCTGCTGCGGATCGATGCCGATGCCCGAATCCGAGACGGCAAAGGCTGCACCGCCGTCCGCCGTGCCGGAAACCACCACGGTCACCTCGCCCCGGTCGGTGAACTTGAGCGCGTTCGACAGCAGGTTCTTGAGGATCTGCTCGACCCGCTGGCGGTCGGTCACCAGGGAGGCCGGCGCGTCGGGCCGGAGCTCGAGCCGGAAGCCCAGGCTCTTTTGCATCGCGAGCGGACCGAAGGTGCTTTCGAGGCTGCGGGCGAGCTTGTCGAGCGCCACGTCCTCGGGCACCAGCTCGAGCTTGCCCGCCTCGACCTTGGCGATGTCGAGGATGTCGTTGATCAGCACCAGCAGGTCGTTGCCCGACGCGTAGATCGACTCGGCGAACTTCACCTGCTCGAGAGACAGGTTGCCCTGCGGGTTGTCGCCCAGCAGTTTGGCCAGGATCAGCGCGCTGTTGAGCGGCGTGCGCAGCTCGTGCGACATGTTGGCCAGGAACTCCGACTTGTAGCGGCTGGCGCGCTGCAGCTCGTCGGCGCGGTCTTCCAGGTCGCGCTGTACGCGGCGCAGCGCGGCGTTGCGCTGGTCGAGCGCCTCGGTGCGCTCGGAGAGCTGGCTGTTGGTCTGCTCCAGCTCGGCCTGCTGGTTTTCCAGCATGGCCTGCGAAGCCCGCAGCGCGCGCGACTGTTCCTCCAGCTCTTCGTTGGCGGTGCGCAGCTCTTCCTGCTGCACCTGCAGTTCCTCGTTGAGCTGCTGCGTCTCGGTCAGCACCTCCTGGAGCTGCTCGCGGTAGCGTGCTGCCGCGAGGGAGGTGCCGATGTCGTCCGCCACCATCTCGAGCAGTTCGCTCGCGCGTTCGTCGGGCGCACCGGGCAGCCCGAGTTCGATCACGCCGTTCACCATGCCGCCGTTCATCACCGGCATCAGCAGCACGGCCTTGGGCGCCATCTCGCCCAGGCCGGAATTGACCTTCAGGTAGTCGGCGTCGATCGGGTCGATCAGCATGCGGCGCCGCTCGGCGGCGGCTTGCCCCACCAGGCTCCCGGTGGGCGAGAAGACCTGCGCCGAGGCCTCCGCCCGGTCCGAGAAACCGTAGCTCGCCGCCCGGCGCAGCGGGCCGGCGCGCTCGCGCACGTACATCGCACCGACCGCGCTGCCCAGGTGGCGCGAGAAGAAGGCAAGGATCTTGCGGCCCATGTCCGGCGCGCTCAGCTCGCCGACCAGTTCGCCCACCAACTCGGTTTGCGCGCCCCGCAGCCAGGCTTCTTCCGAGAGCCGCTCGGTATGCTCCGCCTGCGCCTTGAGCACGACGTCGTAGCTGTCCGACAGCCGTATCAGCTGGCGGCGGCCGAAGTAGGCGATCAGCCCGGTCATCGTCAGCGTGAACAGCAGGAACAGGCCCACCACCAACCAGCTGGTGCGATTGGCATCGTTGTTGCGCTGGAAGCGCAGGGCCTGCTGGGTCTCCAGGAATCCGGTGAATTCGGCGCGCATGTCGTCGCCCAGCCGCTTGCCGCGGCCGAGGCGCAGCTTGGCCTGCACGTCGGCATTGGCGCGGCGTGCGGCAATCAGGTCGCTCGCGAATTCGTTCCAGGCCTCCTGCAGCCCCGCAATGCGGTCGACCCGTTCCATCTGCTGGGGGTTGTCCGAAACCATGCGCCGCAGCGCGTCGGTGTCGGCTTTCAGACGAGGCACGGCGCTCTGATAGGGCTCCAGAAAGCTTTCCTCGCCGGTGATCAGGAAGCCGCGCATGCCGGTTTCCATGTCGATGCTGCGCCGCTGCAGCTCGCCGGCCGCGCGGGTGACGCGGTCGGTGTGCTCCACCCAGCCGAGCGTCGCCAGCAGGAACGCGATGAGCCCGGCGAACACCACGGCGCCGAACAGTCCCCCCAGCAGCGGGAGCTTGAGGTTGCGGCTCAGCAGACGGTCGAAATCGTCGGGATCGATGGCGGTGGGAGTTTTCATCGGCGCGCTTGTAAGCAAAACCTCTTGAGTTTTGCCGAAATTCAAGGATTGTCCTGTCGGAGCAGACCCCGAAACCAGAACCCGACCGGCGGCGGCCACGGGGCATCGCTCGCTATACTGTAATTTCATACAGTGATCGCGAGATGGCTCCGATTTCCTCTCATCCCTCAGATTCAGCGGCCGTTGCGCACGTCGTTTCCGTCAAGGCGCTCTGCGCCTTCGGCGCGAAGGCGGGCGATCTCGACCTGCGCTTCGTGCCCGCGCCCAGCGCGCTCGAAGGCATGGCCGGCCATGCGCTGGTGCAGGGCCGGCGGGGGAGCAACTATCAGAGCGAGGTGGCGCTGGCCGCCACCGGCGGCACGCTGCGGGTTCGCGGCCGCGCCGACGGCTACGAAGCCGCCGAACCCCGCGTGGAAGAAATCAAGACCTTCCGCGGCGACTTCGATGCCATCCGCGGCAACCACCGCGCCTTGCATTGGGCCCAGGCCCGCACCTACGGCTGGATGCTGTGCGAACTGCACGGCCACGAGGCCATGACGGTGGCGCTCGTCTACCTCGACCTGGCCACGGGCGAGGAAACCGTGCTCGAAGAACGGCACACCCGAGAAGCGCTGCGCGAACACTTCGAGCTGCTGTGCGACCGGTACGGCGCCTGGGCCGATCGCGAAGCCGCGCACCGCGCAGTGCTCGGCGAGACGCTGGCGACGCTCGAGTTCCCGCACCGGGCTTTCCGAACCGGCCAGCGCGAACTGGCGGAGGCGGTCTACCGCGCAGCCGCCGGCGGACGCTGCCTCATGGCGCAGGCGCCCACCGGCATCGGCAAGACGCTGGCCACCATCTTCCCGCTGCTCAAGGCCCGCGCGGCGCAGAAGCTCGACAAGGTTTTCTTTCTCACCGCCAAGACCTCTGGCCGCCCGGTGGCGCTCGATGCGCTGCGGGTGCTCGGCAAGGGCTGCGCGCAGGGCGGGGCGCAGCCGCGCGTGCTCGAACTCGCAGCCCGAGAAAAGGTGTGCGAGTACCCCGACCGCGCCTGCAACGGCGATTCGTGCCCGCTCGCCAAGGGCTTCTACGACCGCCTGCCTGCTGCCCGCGCCGAGGCCGCGCAAGCCGGCTGGCTCGACCGGCAGGCGCTGCGGCAGGTTGCGCTGGCGCACGAGGTGTGCCCCTATTTCCTGGCGCAGGAAATGGCGCACTGGAGCGACGTGATCGTGGGCGACTACAACTACTACTTCGACGGCAGCGCCTTCCTCTTCGCCACCATGAAGGACGCCGACTGGCGCGTTGCCGTGCTGGTGGACGAAGCGCACAACCTGCTGGAGCGGGCGCGCGGCATGTACACCGCGCAGCTCGACGGCGCGGCGCTCGAAGAGGCGCACCGCGCCGCGCCCGCCGCGGTGCGCGGCCCGCTGGGCCGGCTGTTCCGCGAGTGGGACACCGTCCAGCAGTCGCAGGACGCCAGCTACGAGACCGCCGACGAGATTCCCGAGCGCTTCATCCGCGCCCTGCAGGCGGCCAACATGGCAATGGCCGAATACTTCGCGGCCAAGCCCGAGGCCGCGCAGGGGCCGCTGCAGCGTTTCTTTTTCGATGCGCTGCACTTCGCCCGGCTCGCCGAGGTCTTCGACGACCACTCCGTGTTCGAGCGCACCCTGGGTGCGGCGCAGCAGGAGCGAACCCTCGCCATCCGCAACCTCGTGCCCGCGCCGTTCCTCGAAGGCCGGTTCGCGGACGCGGTGTCGGTCACCTGCTTCTCGGGCACGCTGTCGCCGTTCGAGTTCTACCGCGATGCGCTCGGCCTGCCGGCGGACACCGCGCTGCTCGATGTGGCCTCGCCGTTCAGCAGCCGGCAGTTGCGGGTCGAGGTGGCGATGGACGTGTCGACCCGCTTCCGCGACCGCGCCGGGTCGCTGCGCAACGTGGCGGACATCATCGGCGCCCAGTTCGAGCGCATGCCCGGCAACTACCTGGCCTTCTTCAGCAGCTTCGAGTACCTGGAGAACGCCCGCGCGGCCTTCTCGGCGCAGCATCCCGGCGTGCCCGTGTGGGCGCAGACGCGCGGCATGCGCGAGGCCGACCGCCACGGTTTCATCGCGCGCTTCGAAGAGGGTGGCCGCGGCATCGGCTTTGCCGTGCTCGGCGGTGCGTTCGGCGAAGGCATCGACCTGCCGGGCAGCCGGCTGGTCGGCGCCTTCGTCGCCAGCCTGGGCCTGCCGCAGTACAACGCGCTCAACGAGATCACGCGCGAGCGCATGCAGTCGCGTTTCGGCAAGGGCTACGAGTACACCTACCTCTACCCGGGCCTGCAGAAGGTGGTGCAGGCGGCCGGCCGCGTCATCCGTACCGAGGAAGACCGCGGGGTGCTGCATCTGCTCGACGACCGCTTCGCGCGGGCCGAGATCCGGGAACTGCTGCCGCGCTGGTGGCATGTGCAGGCAGGGCGGGGCGGCAATGCGTTCCGCTAGACGCCTCGAACATGCCGGGCAGGACGACCTCTTCGGCGAAGCGCCCGTGGCCGCCATCGAAGGCCTGCGCTATGAGCGCGGCTTCCTGGCCGCCGCCGAAGAGACCGAGCTGCTGCGCATCGTCCAGGCCCTGCCGCTCAAGGAGATGCGGTACAAGGAATACACCGCGCGCCGCCGTGGCATCGGCTTCGGCGGCAGCTACGACTTCGACACGAACCGGCTCAGGCCCGGCGTGCCGTTGCCCGAGGTGCTGCATCCGCTGCGTGCTCGCGCAGCCGCCTGGCTCGGCGTTGCGCCCGAAGCGCTCGCGCATGTGCTGATCGCCGAGTACAAGCCCGGCACGCCGCTCGGCTGGCACCGCGACGTGCCGGATTTCGAGGAGATCGTGGGCGTCTCTCTGCTGGGCGATGCGGTGATGCAGTTCAGGCCCTACCGCGCCGATGGCGCCTACGCCTCGCAGGCGCCCGCCCTGCAGGTGCTGGTCGAGCCGCGTTCGATCTACCTGTTGCGCGGGCCTGCACGATGGGGATGGCAGCATGGCATCGCACCCACCGAAGCCCTGCGCTACTCGATCACGCTGCGCACGCGGCGCGACAGGGGCGAGTTGCACGGCGTGGTGCGCAGCTGATTCGGGGTGCGTGCACAGGCCACCGGGTGCTCCCCTCCGCGAATGTCCCCCGCTTCGCTCCTCCTTTATTTCGCTGCGGGGAGCACCCGGTGCCCTGTGCACGATGGGCGCAGCGCTTATGCGAGCTGATCAACAAGTGCTCTGAGCGATCACGCCGATGGGGTGCCTTGCGCAGCGAAATAAAGGAGGAGGCCTGCGGCCCTAGGCCGCGCCGGGGGACATTCGCGGAGCAAGGTACCCCGTCGGCGTGAGCGCGCCCTGAACAACTCAGCCCGCCTTGGCCGCAGCCGACACGCCCCACAGCCGCGGCTTGCCTTCCCACACCGAGAACCCGTTGAGGCGCTTGCGCACGCCCCAGGCATCGATGCCGTTGAACAGCATGATCATCGGCACCTGCTGGATCATCTGCGCATGGATCTGGTCGAACAGCGCCTGGCGCTTCTTCGGATCGGCTTCGGCGAAACTCTCGTCGATCAGCTTCAGCGCCTGCGGGTCTTCCCAGATCTTGCGCGGCTGCTTGTCCTTCGGCCCCGAGAACTGCTCGAAGCTCAATGCCGGGTCCAGGCGCGAGGAGTAGGTGAACGAGCTCATCTGGTAGTTGCCGCTGTTGTAGCGGTCGAGCTGCGTGGCCCATTCGAGCACCTCGATCTGCGCGTTGATGCCCACCGCCTGCATCATGGCCTGCGCCAGCACCGCCACCGTGTAGCTCGGCACGTGGGCGCGCTTGTTGGTCTGGATGGTGATCTTCTCGTTCTTGTAGCCGGCCTCGCGCAGCAGCTTCGCGGCCAGCGCGGGGTCGTAGTGGAAGCCCTTCTTCTGCGCGGCGCCGTAGAAAGCCGACGTCTTGTGGATGGCCGCGTTGTTGACCGTGCCCAGCCCCTCCGAAGCGGCCGCCACGATCTGTTCCATGTCGAGCGAGGCCGCGATGGCCTGGCGCAGTTTCACGTTTTTCAGCAGCGGGTCGCGCGTCTGGATCAGCAGCACGTTCTTGGTGGCTTCGGTGGGGGCCTGCACCCCCAGGTTGCGGTCGGCCTTGAGCTCCTGCGCATCGCTCGAGGTGATCTGTGCGGYATCGATGGCGCCCGACTTCAGGCCCGCCGCGGCCGTGGCCGCATCGGGCACGACCAGGAAGCGCACCGTGTCGACCAACGGGGCCTTCAGGCCCACGTAGCCGTCGGCCTTGGTGGCTCCCGGGGGCGAGGTATAGCCCTTGAAGGCGGTCACCGTGACGTACTCGCCGCGCTTCCATTCGCCGAACCTGAACGGGCCGGTGCCCACGGGCTTGTCCCAGCTGCCGTCGGCCTTCACAGAGCTCTTGTGCAGGATGGCCGTCATGCCGCAGTCGGAGCGCGCCAGCGTGTCGAGGAACACCGCCGAGGGCCGGTTGATCTTCATCACGAAGGTGGCGTCGTCGGGCGTCGAGGTCTCGACCACCTTGAGGCCGCTGCGGCCGTCGTACTCGCTCATGCAGCGCCAGTCGGTCTTCGGGTCCATGTAGCGCTGCCAGCTCCAGGCGACATCGGCCGAGGTGAGCGGCGCGTCGTTGTGGAACTTCACGCCCTTGCGCAGCTTGAAGGTGTAGGTCAGGCCGTCCTTCGAGGTCTCGACCGACTGCGCGAGCAGCGGGCCGACACTGCCGTCCTGGCGGTAGCCCACCAGCCCCTCGACCATGTTGAGCACGATGCCGTCGGTGGTGTTGTCGCGGTTCACGCCGGGGTTGGTGGAGCGGATGTCGGCCGGTTGCGCGACCGTCACGGTGGTCTGGGCGAGCGCGGTGGCGCAGGCGAGGCAGGCACCGGCGATGGCTGCGGGTCGGAAAAGAGAGCGGGGCATGAAGAACTCCTGCGGGCAGATACAACAAAAATGGGCGGTCAGGCGAGGGCGGCTTCGGCGCCGAAGCGCCAGCGCAGCCGCACGCCGCCGGCATCGGTCGGCTCCAGCGCCGGGATGGCCGAGAGCAGTTTGCGCGTGTAGTCCTGCTGCGGTGCGTCGAACACCGTGTCGCGCGAACCCTGTTCCACGATGCGGCCGTCCTGCATCACGATCACGCGGTCGGCCACCTGCTCGACCACGCCGAGGTCGTGGCTGATGAAGAGGCACGAGAAGCCATGGCGCTTCTGCAGTTCGGCGAACAGCGCCAGCACCTGGGCGCGCACCGTCACGTCGAGCGCGGAGACCGGTTCGTCGGCGATCACGAAGGCCGGGCGGCGCACGATGGCGCGGGCAATGGCCACGCGCTGCCGCTGCCCGCCCGACAGTTCGTGCGCATGGCGCGGCGCAAAGGCGGTGCCGAGGCCGACCTCGTCGAGCACCTCGGCCACGCGGCGCGCCTTGTCGGCCGACGACATGCCCTTGACCAGCCGCAGGCCCTCGCCGACCAGCTGGCCGACGGTCATGCGCGGGTCGAGCGAGGCGTACGGGTCCTGGAACACCATCTGGCATTGCAGCCGGTAGTCGAGCCAGCCGGCGTCCGAGCGCGCGATCGGGCGGCCGCGAAAAAGAATCTCGCCGCCGCTCGGTTTCAGCAGGCCGGCGATGGTGCGGCCCAGCGTGGTCTTGCCCGAGCCCGAGCCGCCAACCACCGCGACCACTTCGCGCGGCCGCACCACGAGGTCGATGCCGTGCAGCGCGCGCTTGGGCACCGACTTGGCGAACAGCCGGCGGTGGCCGGGGTAGTCGACGACCAGGTTGCGCACCTCTACGACGGGCGCATCGTCCACCACCTGCCGCGCGGGCAGCCGGCGCGGCATGGCCTGCAGCAGCTCGCGGGTGTAGTCGTGCTTCGGCTGTTCGAGCAGGTCGTCGGTGTTGCCGATCTCCTTTACTTCGCCGTGTCGCATCACGACCATGCGCTGCGTGAAGCGCGCGACCATCGGCAGGTCGTGGCTGATCATCAGCACGGCGGTTCGATGCTCGCGCGTGAGGCCCACCATCAGCTCCAGCACGTCGCGCTGCACCACGGCGTCGAGCGCGGTGGTGGGTTCGTCGGCGATCAGCAGCGCGGGCTCCAGCAGCATCACCGAGGCCAGCATCATCCGCTGGCGCATGCCGCCCGAGAACTCGTGCGGCCAGGCCGCGAGCGCGCCCCGAGGATCGCGGATGCCGACGCGCGCCAGCATGTCGAGGATGCGCGTTTCGCGCGCGGCCGGCGACAGGTCGCGGCGGTGCAGTGCGAGCGCCTCGCCGAGCTGCCTGCCGATCGTCATCGACGGATTCAACGAAGTCATCGGCTCCTGGAACACCATGCCGACGCGCGCCCCGCGCAGTTCGCGCAGCCGTGCCGGCCTGGCGAGTGCCAGGTCTTCGCCTTCGAAAAGAATGCGTCCTGCCGTGCGCACCAGCGGCGGTGGCGTCAGGCCCATCAGGGCGCGTGCGGCCTGCGTCTTGCCGCTGCCGGATTCGCCGACGATGCCGACCATCTCGCCCGGCGCGATGTCGAACGACACGTTGCGCACGATCTCGCGGCCGCCCATGCCGACGGCGATCGTCAGGCCTTCCACGCTGACCAGGGGCGTGTTCGTCGTGGGGGTCATTGCACGCCCTTCATGCGCGGATCGAGCCAGTCGCGCACCGCGTCGCCCAGCAGGTTGATGCCCAGCAGCGTCAGCGCGATGCACAGGCCCGGGAGGATGGAAAGGTAGCTGGCCTGCGCCATGAACGGGCGGGCCGATGCGAGCATGTTGCCCCAGGTGGGCGCCGGCGGCGGCACGCCCAGGCCCAGGAACGAGAGCGCGCTCTCGGCCAGGATCACCCAGCCGAACATCGAGGTGGCCAGCACCGTGAGCGGCGCGGTGCAGTTGGGCAGCACGTGGCGCACCATCGTGTAGAGCTCGGAGTTGCCGAGCACGCGCGACGATTCGATGAACTCCTTTTCGCGCAGCGAGAGCACCGTGCCGCGCACGATGCGCGTCACCGAGGGCGTGTAAGCCAGCCCGAGCGCGAGGATGATGCCGTACTGGTTGGCGCCCACCACCGCGAGCAGGCCCAGCGCCAGCAGCAGGCCCGGAAAGGCCAGCAGCGCGTTGTTGAAGGCCATCACGATGCGGTCGGTCCAGCCGCGCAGAAAGCCCGTCAGCACGCCGACGATGCTGCCGACCACGATGGAGAAGGTCACGGTCAGCACGGCAATCCACACGCTGGTGGCGGCACCGGCCATGAGGCGCGACAGCTCGTCGCGGCCGAACTCGTCGGTGCCCAGCAGGTAGCGGCCGCCGGGCAGCTTGAGCCGCGAGCCGAAATTGATGCGCAGCGGATCGTGCGGCGTCCACACGAGGCTGACGAGCGCCGCTGCCACGATCAGGYCGACGATGACGATGCCGATCAAGGCGTTGAGGGGAATTCGCTTCTTGCGTTTCATCGTGCTCATTCGACGGCGACTCGAGGGTCGAAGAGGGGGTAGCAAAGGTCGATGACGAGGTTCACCACCACGTACACCACCGCCACGAACAGCAGGCAGCCCTGGATCACCGGGTAGTCGCGCGCAAAGATCGCGTCCACCAGCAACCGGCCCAACCCGGGGATGGTGAACACCGTCTCGACCACCGCGATGCCGCCGAGCAGGTTGCCCAGCACCAGGCCGATCAGCGTCCAGGTCGGGCCGAAGGCGTTCTTGAAGGCATGGCGCATCAGCACCGCGCGCTCCGACAAACCCTTGGCGCGTGCATGCGTGATGTAGTCGAGCCGCAGCACCTCGAGCGTGCTCGCGCGCGCCATGCGCATGAGCACGCCGATCTCGTGCAGGAACAGCGTGAGCACCGGCAGCACCAGGTAGAGCAGGCCGCTCTTCCAGTCTTCGGCGATGCCCACGTAGCCCACCACCGGCAGCCAGCCCAGCTTCAGGCCGAACAGCAACAGCAACAGCAGGCCGAGCCAGAAGGTGGGAATCGACACCAGCAGCGTGGCCGAGCCGACCAGCAGCAGGTCGGGCGCGCGGTTCTGCTTCCACGCGGCGATCATGCCGGCGGGCACCGCCACCATCGCGGCCAGCGCCACGGCCACCAGCACGATGCGGCCGCTGATCAGGAAGCGGTCGGCCACGAGCGAGAGCACGTCCTGCCCGCTGTTGATCGAGGTGCCCAGGTCGCCCTGCAGCACATGGCCGAACCAGATGCCGAACTGCGCCGGCAGCGAGCGGTCGAGGCCGAGCCGGGCCCGCAGGTCCGCCAGGCTGGCGGGCGTGGCCAGGTCGCCCAGCAGCAGCTGGGCGGGGTCGCCGGGAATCAGCCGTATCAGGACGAACACCGACACCGCCACGATGAGCAGTGTGGGAATCGCCATCGCGATGCGGGCCGCTGCGAAACGGAACATGGGCCTTCTTCCTTGTGTGGGTGGACGTCAGGCCGGCGATGGCGCGGCGCGCAGCGCGTGCAGGGCCTTCGCGAAGAAGTCCTGCACATGTCCCACGCAGGCCAGCCCGTTGTGCGGCACGTTGTCGAGCAGGTCGAACGCCACCTTCACGCCCGCCGCCTCGAAGGAGCGGCGCAGGGTTTCGAGGCGCTCGGGCCGCGTGGGGCCGGCGTCGTTGGCGCCGGGCATGAAGAACTTGCCGCCCTCGCGGTGCGTGATCTCCCAGGTCTCGATGTCGGCCTTGCCGGCGATCATGTGCATTGGCACGCGGCGCAGGGCTTCGAGGTTCATCGGTTTGCCGAAACGGGTTTCGAAATCCTTCGTGCCGACCCACCAGCCCTGCTGCGGGTCGATCAGCGTGACCGAGCCCGGCGCGCCGATGGATGCGGCCCACAGGTGCTCGGGGTGCAGCATGGCAAAGCGATTGACGAACTGCCCGCCGCCCGAATAGCCGAAGAGCGCGAAGCGGCTGAAGTCGCAGCCGAACTTCTCGCCCACCTCGGCCACCATGTCGAGCAGGATCCGGTCGTAGCGGATGTCGGCTTCGATCAGGTGCTTGAAGCCGTCGCGGTTGCCGTCGCCGCGCACGCCGACCGGGAACAGGGGGCACAGCACGATGCAGTCGTTCCACTTCGCGAAGCCGCTGAAGGCCTCGCGGTAGTTGACGAAGGCGCGGCCGGTGCCATGCATCACCACCACCAGTTGCATCGGCCGGGTGCCGGGCTGGCCGATGTGATGCGGCACGTAGGTGCAGTATGAGAAGCGCGGGTCGCTGCGCGAGGCGTAGATGGTGCTGGGGCCCAGGTCGTAGATGGCGCGGGCGCGTTGCTCCGCCTGTGACGTGGGTGCTTCGGTGGTTTCGGTCATGGAGAAGGGTCTGCAAATGAAAGGGAAGGGCCGCCGGAACTACAGCGTGTATTCCTGGAAGTTGCGAGCTTCGTAAGGTTTGCGCGCCACCCACATCACGCGGTTGGCCGCATCCATGAGCGTGGTGGCCACGGTGGCCGAGATGCTGCTGAAGTCCGCGGGCTTGGGGGTGCGCAGCACGCCGTCGGGCTTGCCGAATTCGTCGGCCAGCGCGGCCTTCACATGCGCCCACCCGATGGGGCCGTCGATGCGGCCGAGCGCGTTTTCCACGCGGTGCTGGCGGTAGATGCTGTCGGGGCGCTGCGGCAGGCCGGGGTCGCGCAGCTTGATCACGGCAGAGGGAGACATCCAGTGATTCGCATGCACCAGCAGGTCGTTCTCAGGCAGGGTCCAGAAGATCTCGCCGGGCGAGGTCTCGAGGCTGATGCCCGAGCCGTCGCTGCCGGTGGCCTGCGCCAGGATCATGTTGTTGGCGCAATAGCGCTTCGAGGCCCAGATGGTCTTCATCGCCTGGGCCAGGTTGGCGGACTCCAGCACGCGGCGGCGCAGCAGCACCAGCGGCACGCCCGCGCCCTTGCGGAAGTCCTCGTCGCAGGTCAGCGAATTGCCGGTGAGCGAGACGCCGTTGGCGTTGAAGCCGTGGCGTGCGAGGGCGCCGGCTTCGGTGAAGGTGAGCATGTCGGGGCCGCTCTCGCTGCGGATGCGCAGCACGATGCCGGTGTCGACGCATTCCTGGCGCCAGTCCCAGTTGTGGGCGTGCATGAGTCGGCCGGTGGCCGAGCGCGCGGGCAGCACGACGAGGCCGGTGCAATCGCCGTCTTCGCTTGGTGCGGGGTCGGAGGGCGGGGCGGCGGTCTGCTTCATGTCGGCATAGCCGAACAGCATCTCGGTGCGGCAATTGATCATCACGATGTCTTCGAGCGATACCCCGGCGCCTTCGGCGATGCCGCGCATCTCCTCGAGGTAGCTGCCGTCGTAGGCCTCGATGACCGGCAGCATCGACTGCGCAAGCTGGCGGATCGTGGCCTCGTCGAGCCCGCGCCGGCCCAGCTGGGCGCGGTAGAGCGCGACGCCCCCCGCCACGCGCTCGGGCACGGCGCGGCCATGCTGCACGCCGCGCGCATGCGGCGTACCGGAAACATCGACGAGAGGAAAGTATTCAGGAGTGGTCATGGGCCGCCGAGAGGTGTCATCTGCCTGCCGCAGGAACGCGGTAGAGCGCTGTCTATGGCCCGCATTGTTTTGCAAGAACAGGAAAAAATAAATTTAAAAATCATTTAGAGTTGATAAAGAATTTATTTACCTTTTTCTGCATGAGCACCATCCGCTTTCTTCGCACCTTCGTGGCCGCGGCCCGTGGCGGCTCTTTCGCGGCTGCGGCCGACCAGGTGGCCCTGACCCAGGCGGCCGTGGGCCAGCAGATGCGCGCGCTCGAGGCGGAGATGAAGAAGACGCTGTTCGACAAGACCGGCCGCACCATGGTGCTGAGCCCGGCCGGCCACCTGCTGCTGCCGCGCGCCGAAGAACTGCTGGCGCAGTACGAGTCGATGCGGCGCGACCTGCAGGACCAGCGGCAGATCGCCGGCACCATCAAGCTCGGCTCGCTCATCTCGGCCATGGGCCTGTTGTCGAGCACGCTGGCGGCGCTCAAGTCGCTGCATCCGAACCTCGAGGTCGAGCTGCGCGTGCGCGAGCAATCGCAGCTGATGCAGGACGTGGTGAGCGGCGAGCTCGACGCGGCCGTGGTCGTCGAGCGCCAATGGCCCGAGGTGCCGGGCCTGCTGTGGACGCCGTGCTACGACGAGGCGCTCACCGTCATCGCCAACTCGGGCATCGCTTCGCCCGACACCAACATCGCGAGCCTGTTCGCCACCCATCCCTTCATCCGCTTCGACCGGCGCACGCCGACCGGTGCACGGATCGACCGCGTCCTGCGGCGGCTGCAGCTCGTTCCGAAGGAGTTCCTGGAACTCAACTCGCTGCTCGCCATCGCCGAGCTGGTGCGCAAGAACGTGGGCTTCACCATGGCGCCGCTCTTGAAGAATTTCGACTGGGAAAGCGATCCCGCGCTGTGCGTGCTGCAATTGCCGGGCCGCCCCATCGCGCGCCGGCTGGGCATGCTGGAGAACGGGAGGCGCAGCCACATCACTGGCGTGGTCCGCGAGGAAATGCTGGCGCACCTTCGGCGGATGAAGCCGGGCGGCTGAAACCTTTCGATCGCGCCGCGACAGACAGCACCGACGCGCAAGGCGTGCATCTTCTTACCCACGGCGCGGCGCATGCGCCCAGCATGTGAAGCTTCTCAAACCCGAAGGAGCGATGAACATGCCAAGAGGCGACAAGTCGTCCTATACGGACAAGCAGAAACGCAAGGCCGAGCACATCGAGGAGGGCTACGAGCACCGCGGTGTCGGCAAGGCCGAGGCCGAACGCCGCGCCTGGGCCACGGTGAATGCCGAGACCGGCGGCGGCAAGAAGAGCGGCTCGGGCCGCGGCAAGACGGAGAACCATGCGCCTTCGCGCAAGGGCGGCCACAAGGGTGGCGCTGCTGCCGCTTCCAGAACCGCTGCGGAACGCTCGGCGTCGGCCATCAAGGGCGCAGCCACGCGCAAGCGCAACGCCGAGAAGCGCGGCTGAAGGCAAGCGCCATGCATGCCATCCTTGGCGCGACAGGCCAGGTCGGCTCGGCGCTGGTGAAGAAGAACACAACCTGAGCGCGCACAGCATTCACCGATCCGTCATTCGCCGTCACTAGCATCCTGCGGTCCGTCACACACGCACCCTCGATGCCTTCTCTCCGGTCTTCTTCAGCAACGCCCGTCCTTCGGTCCCTGGTCGCGAGCGTTGTCCTGGCGCTTTCAGCATGCGGGGGCGGCAGTGACGGTGGATCGGGCTTCTTCCTGCCGCCCGTCGCGTCGGCTCCACCGCCGGTCCCGGCCCCTGCACCGCCGCCCGTACCTCCAGCACCACCCGCCGAGCGGACTGTCGAAAGCCTTCGATTGATTGGCGAACAGCTGCTTGCCAACGACCTGAAGGTCGACGGATTCGTCGTGGGCGGCCTGTCCGCCGTCGACTACGACCCGGCCACCGGAACCTGGTATTTCCTCAGCGACGACCGCACCGCATCGCGCTTTCACACGGCCGAGCTGAAGTACGACGCCACGAGCTTCTCCTCGGTCCAGATCCGATCGTCCGTCACCCTGAAGGATGCGGGCGGCAAGCCTTACCCGAGCAGCGACCCGGCGCCCGGCGGCACCGTGGCCGACCCGGAGTCGTTCCGGGTGGACCCGCAGGACGGCGGACTGTGGTGGGGCAGCGAGGGCGATCGCGCAAAGAGCCTCGATCCCTTCGTCGCGAAGATGGGCAAGGACGGGCAGATCATCGCGAGCCTGCCTTCCACGCCCATGTTCAGGATGTTCCCGACCGAGGACAAGGGCTCGCGCAACAACGCCACCTTCGAAGCCCTGAGCTTCACGGCAGACGGCAAGAGCCTGTGGGTGGGCATGGAGGCGCCGATCTACGAGGACGGCCCCTTGCCGACGATCGGCAGCGGCGCGGTCTCGCGCTTCACCCAGTACGACCGCGCGGGCAACATCCTGCGCCAGGTCGCGTACCCGATCGATGCCTTGCCCGCCGCACCAGCCGCGGGCAAGTCGGCCGACAACGGCGTGTCCGAGCTGCTGGCGATCAACGACCGCCAGTTCCTCGTGATCGAGCGCTCGGGCGTCCAGGGCGCCGATGGCGTCTACGTCAACTACATCCGCCTCTACGAGATCGACACCACCGGCGCTACCGATGTCCGCGCCATCGCGAGCCTGACCGGTGCCGACTACAAGCCCGTGCAGAAGCGGCTGGTGCTCAACCTCAACACGCTGGGCCTCAAGAAGCTCGACAACATCGAAGGCATGGCCTGGGGGCCGAAGCTCGCCAACGGGCACGACACGCTGGTGCTGGTGTCGGACAACAACTTCAATGCCGCGAGCCAGATCACCCAGGTGCTGGCCTTCGAGGTTTCGGGGAAGTAGGGGCGTCCGGCGAACAGGCGCCGTTCGTTGGAAAGCTGCTGGCGGTGAGCGCTCCGAAGGAGCGTTTTCCGGGAGTCAATGCATTGCGTTGGCCACTGCCTCGAAGAATGCAGGCTCGTTGATGGGGGCCGCGGCGCTGGGCTGGGTTCGGGCGCTCCATACGACGATGACGAGCCTTTCCTTGGGGTTGATATGGACGGTTTGACCAAAAATGCCGAAAGCATTGAAGGCGCCTTCATCGATGGTCCCGGCGGATGCGGCATCCAGCCACCACATATAGCCGTAGTCGATCTTCCCTCCGTTTTTCAGAACGGCAGGTCGAGTGGCATCGGCGAGCCAGTTGTCCGGAAGTATTTTTTCTCCGTTGGCGCTCCCGCCATCCATGAAGAATTGGCCGAAGCGTCCATAGTCGCGCAAGGTCGCGCTCAATCCGCTGCCGGCCACTTCGAGGCCGTCCGGTGATTCGACCCACCAATTTGCATCGGCCTCCATGCCGTATTTTTTCCAGATCTTTTCGCTGAGATAGTCGGCCAGTGGCCGCTTGATGGCCCCGCGCAGGATTTCACCCAGAATGTGTGTTTCGCCAGTGCTGTAGTTGAACCTCGTGCCAGGCTCCGCCGCTCTGGGCAACTTCCCCATGAGCTCGAGAATCGCACCGGGCTTTTGCGATATCTGCGCTTCCAGCATGGCGCGCCGATCGGAGGCCGGGTCCGTGTAGGTCTCGTTCCATTTGACACCCGAGGTCATGGTCAACACCTGCTTCACGGTCACGCCGTCGTACGCAGTGCCCGCAAGCCTGGGAACATACCGGATCACCTGATCGTCGAGGCTGGCGATGGCGCCATCCTTCACGGCGGCACCCGCCAGCGTCGAGCTGATCGACTTGGCAATGGACATGGACATCCACCGCGTCTTTTCGGTATTGCCCAGCTCATAGCGTTCCAGCGCAATCTTCCCGTCTTTCAGCACCAGGAGGCCGCTGACCCGATTCTGAGCAATGAAATCGGAGAGGCGATAAGTCGTCGAGCCTGATTTGAAAGTCAGATCGGTGATCTGTTTTTCATGCTTGGCGAGCGTCGACGCGCTTGAGCCCTTGGCGATGGTCCGGGTCGGAAAAAGACGATCGATGTTGCGAAAGGTGCTGACGGCCAGGTCCGGCGTCAATGCACCGTCGTACATCTGGCGCACGGTCCCGATGGCTTCCTGGCCTGTCGGTGGCGGCGTGACCGGGATCGAAACGAGAGGTGCCGTGCCACCCCCACTTCCTCCCCCTCCACCACACGCCGCCAGCAAGGCCAGCGAGAAAACAGACAAGACAGAAAGCATCCCTCTCAAGCGCATGGGTCTCTCCACGTATTTTTTTCAGGAATTGCAGAGCCAAAGCAAAAGGCGTGATGGCGGCTGCGCGAATCAGTGTAGGGCCGGTGTTGTACGAATGGCTGAAATCGGCCATCGGGTCGTCCGAAAACCACAAACAACAAACTCGCACGGCGAGAACTCGACATTTGCCGACAGTCTTTGCCGACGGCAAGACAACTTGCATTTCCCGCGGAGGCCGCCACGGCGGACAAAGCCGTCGTGTTGCGCGAGCTTGGTTCGAACGCACCACCTATGCCGCTCAACGTCGTTCAAGTGCAGTCCAACGCTCACGCGAGCAGGCGATTTGCCGTGCCGAATTCGTGTCTATACGATCCCGCGCCTTGCTCTCAAAGGAATGCGCGGATGCCGCCAACGATTGCTTCTCCCTCGACGCCCGTGCCGTCGAAAAACACCGGCTGGCAGCAGCGCAGCCGGCGCCATGTGTGGCACCCGTGCACGCAGAGCATCCGGCTCGAGGCCGTGCCGCCATTGCCGATTGCGCGGGGCGAGGGCGTCTGGCTGTACGACCATGACGGCCGCCGGTACCTCGATGCGACCAGCTCCTGGTGGGTCAATCTCTTCGGCCATGCGCATCCGGCCATCAACGCCGCGCTGAAGGATCAGCTCGACACCTTGTCGCATGTGATGCTCGCGGGTTGCACGCATGCGCCGGCCGTGGCGCTGGCCGAGCGGCTTGCCGCGCTGACCGGGCATGCGCTGGGTCATTGCTTCTACGCCTCCGACGGCGCCTCGGCCGTGGAGATCGCGTTGAAGATGAGCTTCCACGCCTGGCGCAATGCGGGCCGCAGCGGCAAGCAGAACTTCGTGGCGCTGCGGCAGGGCTATCACGGCGAGACGCTGGGGGCGCTGCATGTGACCGATGTACCGGTGTTCCGCGACGCCTATGCGCCGCTGCTCGCGAATGCGTACTTGGTCGCATCGCCGGATGCGCGGTCTGCGTTGCCCGGCGAGGACACGGTCGCGGTGGCGCGACGCGCCGCCGGCGAACTCGAGGCGTTGCTGGCCGAACAGCACGCGTCCATCGCCGCCGTGATCGTCGAGCCGCTGGTGCAATGCGCCGCCGGCATGGCGATGCACGACCCCGAATACCTGCGCCGCGTGCGCGCGCTGTGCGACCGCTACGGGGTGCACCTCATCGCCGACGAGATCGCAGTGGGCTGCGGCCGCACGGGCAGCTTCTTCGCGTGCGAGCAGGCCGGCATCTGGCCCGATTTCCTGTGCCTCTCCAAGGGCATCAGCGGCGGCTACCTGCCGCTGGCGCTGGTGATGACGCGCGACGCGATCTACGAAGGCTTTGTCGACGACGACGTGGCGCGCAGCTTCCTGCATTCGCATTCCTACACTGGCAACGCGCTGGCCTGCCGTGCGGCGCTCGCCACGCTGGACCTGTTCGAGCGCGAGGACGCGCTGCGCCGCAACACCAGCCGCGCCGCGCGCCTGCTGCAGCGGCTGCGCGAAGGGCTCGAGGGCCTGCCTGTCGATCACCTGCGGCAGCGCGGAATGATCACCGCCTTCGACGTGCGCGAGCCGGGCACGCGCTTCGCGGAGCGTTTTCACCTTGCGGCTCGGGCGAACGGGCTGCTGATGCGCCCCATCGGCTCGACCGTCTATCTCATGCCGCCCTATGCGATCGGCGATACCGAGATCGACTGGCTTGTCGACGGCACGCTGGCCACGCTGGCGGCGGTGGCCACTCCCAGCCACGCAGAAGGAGGCCGCGATGTTGCGCTTGCTTGAACGCCTGCAGGACGAGATCACGGCCCTCGATGCCCAGTCGCTGCGCCGCCGTCGCCAGATTGCCGAGACGGCCTGTGCGCCCGAGCAATCCCTGACGCTGGTGGGCGCGGCCGCGCAGCGCGCCATGCTCGGCTTCAGCAGCAACGACTACCTCGGCCTCGCCGCGCATCCGGCGCTGGCCGCCGCGCTGGCCGAAGGCGCGGCGCGCTATGGCACGGGCAGCGGCGGCTCGCACCTGATCCTCGGCCATTCGCGCGCGCACGCCGAGCTCGAGGAGCGGCTGGCCGGGTGGATGGCGCCCTTCATTCCCGAAGCGCAGAGCCTGTTCTTCTGCACGGGCTACATGGCCAACCTCGCAGTGCTGTCGGCGCTCGGCGGCGCCGAGGCCGTGATCTTTTCCGAATCGCTCAATCATGCGTCGTTGATTGACGGCGCGCGGCTGGCCAAGGCGCGCGTCGAGCGCTATCCGCATTGCGACGTGGCGGCGCTCGATGCGCAGCTGGGCGCCTGCGACGCGCCGGTCAAGCTGATCGTCAGCGACGCCGTCTTCAGCATGGACGGCAACATCGCGCCGGTGGCCGAACTGCTCGCGCTGGCCGAGCGCCATGACGCCTGGCTCGTGCTGGACGACGCCCACGGCTTTGGCGTGCTCGGCGAAACAGGGCGCGGGGTGTTGCAGGCGATGGGCCTGCGCTCCGAGCGGCTGGTGCTCATCGGCACGCTGGGCAAGGCCGCAGGGGTGTCGGGCGCGTTCGTGGCGGCGCATCGCACCGTCATCGACTACCTCGTGCAGCGCGCACGGCCCTACATCTTCACCACGGCCGCGCCGCCGGCCATCGCCCATGCGCTGCTCGCGAGCCTGGCGCTGATCGAAGGCGAAGAGGGCGCCGTGCGCCGCGCCCGGCTGAAAGCGCGCATCGCCCAATTGCGCCGGGGCCTGAAGGCCATCCTGCCGCCGGATGGCAGCGCCTGGCTGCCGGACTCGCCCACCGCGATCCAGCCGCTGATCGTCGGCGACAACGCGTGCGCGATGCAGACGATGGCGCAACTCGATGCCCGCGGCCTGCGCGTCGGCGCGATCCGTCCGCCGACCGTGCCGGCCGGCACCGCTCGGCTGCGGATCACGCTGTCGGCCAGCCACAGCGAGGCCGACGTGGCCCGGCTGGTCGATGCGCTGGGCCAGGCACTGGCAGAGCCCTGGAAGGAAGCCGCATGACGCACCGCCGCTGGTTCGTCACGGGCACCGACACGGGGGTCGGCAAGACGCTGGTCAGCAGCGCGATGCTGAGCCTGCTGGCCGCCTCGGGCCTGCGCGCGGTCGGCATGAAGCCTGTGGCGGCCGGTCTGGAGGAAATCGACGGCATATGGCAGAACGAAGACGTCGAGCAGCTGCGCGCGGCCGGCAATGTCGATGCGCCGCTGGCACTGCGCTGCCCGTATCTGCTGCGTGCGCCCGTGTCGCCGCATCTGGCGGCGCGGGAAGAGGGCGTGCACATCGAGTTGCCGCCACTGTTATCGGCCTTCGCGGCGCTTTCGCAGCGCGCTGATGCGGTGGTTGTCGAAGGCGTGGGCGGTTTCTGCGTGCCCTTCGGCGACGACCTCGACAGCGCCGATCTCGCCGTGGCGCTCGGTCTGCCGGTGATCCTCGTGGTCGGTCTGCGGCTCGGCTGCCTGAGCCACGCACTGCTCAGCGCCGAAGCGATCCGCGCGCGGGGACTCGTGCTGGCAGGCTGGGTTGCCAGCACGATCGAACCGCGGATGCTGGCGCCTGAGGCCAACCTCCAGACCCTGCGCGGGCGCCTCGGCGCGCCCTTGCTCGGCGCGGTGCCGCACCTGGCCGTGCCCGATGCGGCGGGCGCGGCGCGGCATCTCGATCTGCGCGCACTGCGCGCGACCGCGGCCCACGCCGCGCGCCGCTCAGCCGCGCTGGCCTGATTCGGCGAGGCGCTTCGCCCGTGCGCCGCCCTGGCGTTCGAGCATCCAGCCCGGGTATTCGGCCGGCAGCGCGCTCACCTTGTCGAGCGTGGCGAGTTCGTCGGCCGTGAGCTTGATGGCGGTGGCGGCGATGTTGTCGTCCAGCTGCGCGACGCGCCTGGCGCCGATGATCACGCTGGTCACCACCGACTGGTGCAGCAGCCACGCCAGCGCGATCTGCGCGACCGAGACCTTGCGCGCTTCGGCCAGTTCGCGCATCGCGTCGATGCAGTCGTAGGCGCGGTCCACGTTCACCGGCGGGAAGTCGAAGGTGGTCCGGCGGCTGCCTTTTTCCGCTTCGGTGTTGCGGCCGAACTTGCCGCTCAGCAGGCCGCCCGCGAGGGGGCTCCAGACCATCAGGCCCACGTTCTCGCTGCGCAGCATCGGCACCAGTTCGCGCTCGAGGTCGCGCCCGGCGATGGTGTAGTAGGCCTGCAGCGACTCGAAGCGCGCGAGGCCCTTGCGCTCGGCAACGCCCAGCGCCTTCGCGATCTGCCAGGCTGCCCAGTTCGACACGCCCACGTAGCGCACGTGGCCCTGCTGAACGAGGTTGTCCAGCGCAAGCACGGTCTCCTCGATGGGCGTGAGGGGGTCGAAGCCGTGGATCTGGTACAGGTCGATGTGGTCGAGCTGCATGCGCTTCAGGCTGGCCTTGACGCCATCCATGATGTGAAAGCGCGAGGCGCCGGCCGAGTTGACGCCCTTGCTGCCGGTTTCGCCCAGCACCTTGGTGGCCACCACCACGCTGTCGCGCGGCACCTTGAGGTTCTTCAGCGCCTGGCCGGTGATGATTTCCGACTGGCCTTCGGAATACACGTCGGCGGTGTCGATGAAATTGATGCCGGCGTCGATCGCGCGGCCGATCAGGCCTTCGGCTTCGGCCTGCTGAAGATCGCCGATCTGGCCCCAGATGCCCGAGGCGCCGCCGAAGGTCATCGTGCCGAGGCAGAGTTCGGAAACCAGGAGGCCGGTGCGGCCGAATTTGCGGTATTGCATGGGAGTTCCTTTGCGTTGGACAGCGAAAAGTATCCGGCCGCGGCCCTGGCCGTGGCGAGCGCGTTCCTGCAAAGTCTTTGCCTATTTCTCCAGACCTCCTGTCCTGGCCGTGCAGATCCGCCGGGCCGGCGCTAAGCTGTAAACCACCCGATCCTCCATGGTGCCCGCCACCGTGGTTCCACCCGCGACAAAGCCCCGAACATGTCCGACGAAACACCCGATATCGCCGCCGCCATCGCCCAGCCGATGCCGCTGGAGCCCGAACTCGACGAAGCCAGGAAGGAACTGGTGGCGCTGATCAACCGCATCACCGGCGGGCGCGACGGCACGGTGGAAACGCCGGTGGCCGGCCTGCAGGTGTTCTGCATCAGCAAGCCCGACGGCCCCAAGCACGCCTTCGCCACCCCGGCGCTCGGGCTGATCGCCCAGGGCTCCAAGCGGATCATCGTGGGCGACGACATCTACGTGTACGACCCGATGCACTACCTCGTGACCTCGGTCGACCTGCCGGTGTGCGGCCAGGTGCGCCTGACGAACGAGAACGAACCCTACCTGGGCGTGCGGCTGGAACTGGCGCTCGACGAGATCGGCGAGCTCATCGGCGACGAGAAGCTGCCCGCCAAGGCCAACGCGCCCGCATCGCGCGGCATGTACGTCAACCGCATCGCGATGCCGGTGCTGGAGCCGGTGCTGCGGCTGCTGCGGCTGGTCGAAACGCCCGAAGACGTGCCGATCATGGCGCCGCTCATCAAGCGCGAAATCATGTACCGCCTGCTGGTGAACGGCGAGGGCGCGCGGCTGCGGCAGATCGCGCTGCAGGACAGCCACACCCAGCGCATCGCCAAGGCCATCAGCGCACTGCGCGTCAACTACGCGCAGTCGCTGCGCATCGAGGACATGGCGCGCGCGGTGCACATGAGCGTGTCGTCGTTCCATCACCACTTCAAGGCCGTGACCGCGATGAGCCCGCTGCAGTACCAGAAGCAGCTTCGCCTGCAGGAGGCGCGCCGCCAGATGCTGATGACCGGCGTCGACGTGGCGAGCGCGGCGCACAGCGTGGGCTACGAAAGCCCGTCGCAGTTCGCGCGCGAGTACGGCCGCATGTTCGGTGCGCCGCCGCTGCGCGACAAGCAGCGCTGGCTCTCCGAGGCGGGCAACGATGCCCTGGGCGAGGCGGCGATGGCCGCGGCCTAGCAGGCCTGCCGGCTTCAGCAGCACAGCGACCGGTACTGCGACGGCGTGAGGCCGCAGGACTGCTTCCAGGCGTGCGCGAGATGCGCCGAGTCGAAGAAGCCGGCGGCGTGCGCAATGGCGGTGAGCGATTCGCCGCCCCTGCGCATCGCGTGGCTTGCGATGGAGAGGCGCACTGCCTGGCGCAGCAGGCGAAAGCTCAGGCCGCCCTCGGCGAAGGCGCGTTGCAGCGTGCGACGAGAGCAGCCCACCGCATCGGCGCAGGCATCGAGTTCGGCAAAGGGGTTGGCATAGAGGCAATCGACGCTGTCCCGCAGCGCCGCGTTGCCGTAGCCCAGATCGCCGAAGTGCTGCGCCAGCGGCCGGGCGTGGCCTTCGTGCCGGCGGAATGCGCTGTCCTCGGCCATGAGGTGCGAGATGCAGAGCGCGCCGGCCTCTGCGCGCATGTCGTCGTGCAGGCCGGCCGCGCGGGTCTCGCGCTGCAGGCGAAGGCCCGAACCGCAGGACACCAGCGTTTCGACGCCCAGCGGGGCCATGCGATTGAAGCCGTTCCAGCGCGTCTGGAACGCCGCTGCGTCGCCGGCCGTGCGCATCAGTTCGGCGACCGGGTTCGCGTCGAAGGCCATGAGCAGCAGCATGCGGCGTTCCGCGCGCTGCATGGCCCCGCGCCGGGCCGCGGCCCGCGCAACCGCCAGCGAGTAGGCGTCGTGGCCGGTGAAGCCATCGACCACGCGCTCGACCGACCACCGGAACAGCGAGGCCGGTGCATCGTCCGTATCGGCGAAGGATTCGCCGAGCAGGTGATAGCTCTTCCAGTGCGTCATGGTCTTGAGGGTGGGCGGCATTCTAGTGACGGCGCGTGGCGCACAGATACAAGCCACCGGCCCGGCCCGCGAAAAAGAATGCCGCTCCATTCATCAGGAGCCAACCCATCGTGGACAGACGTCAACTTCTTCTCGGTGCCGCCGCCAGCCTTGGCACCTTCGCCAGCGCCGGCTGCGCCGGCCTCGAACGACCTGCGGCCGGGCGCCGCGGCGGCGACGAATTCGCCTGGCTCGATGCCTCGGCACAGGCCGAGCTCGTGCAGCGCGGCGAAGTCGCTCCCGGCGAATTGCTGGAGGCCGCCATCGCACGCATCGAGGCGCTGAACCCGAAACTCAACGCCATCGTGACGCCGCTGTACGAACGCGCGCACGGCGACGTGCGCCAGCCGTTGCCGGCAGGCCCGTTCCGGGGCGTGCCCTATGCCCTCAAGGACCTGGTCGACCTGAAAGGCACGCGCAGGACGTCGGGCTCCAGGCTGCTGGCCGGGAACATCTCCGACACGACGAGCGAGATCGTCGCGCGCTCCATGGCCGCGGGCCTGGTGGTCCTCGGCAAGACCAACACGCCCGAATTCGCGCTCAACGGCTCCACCGAGCCGGTGCTGTTCGGGCCGTCGCGCAACCCGTGGGACCCGGCACGCTCCTGCGGCGGTTCGTCGGGCGGCGCCGCGGTCGCGGTGGCTTCGGGCATGGTGCCCATCGCGCATGCGAGCGACGGCGGCGGCTCGATCCGCATACCGGCGTCGTGCTGCGGCCTGTTCGGCTTCAAGCCCAGCCGCAGCCGCATGGTGGGCTCGCGCGCCAGCGATTCGGGGGTGGAGCATGCCGTGAGTCGCTCGGTGCGCGACAGCGCACGCCTGTTCGCGTGGAACCAGCGGCAGGATGCAGATGCGCCGCTACCTCCTTCCGACGTGATGGCGCCACTGGGCAACCGGCGCCTGCGAATCGGCTTCTCGACAGCCAATGTCTTCGGCCAACAGGCCGCGCCGGAGGTGAGGGCGGCGCTCGAGGAAACGGCCCGGCTCTGCGCATCGCTCGGGCATCGCATCGAGCCGGTGCGCCTGCCTGTCGAGGGCGATGCGTTCTTCGCGAACTTCATGGTGGCGTGGAGCAGCGGCGCCGACCGCATGTGCCGTGCGGCCGAGGCGCAGGGCAAGACGCCCGAGGCCGTGCTGGAGCCCTGGACGCTGCACCTCTCCCGCCACTTCCGCAGCCAGCCTGCCGATGCCGGCGCGAAGGCGGCGGCGTATTTCTCGGCGCTCGCCCGCGGCTTCGACACCTTCTTCCAGGCCTTCGACGCGATGCTGACGCCGGTGCTCCACGACGTGCCGCCGCCCCTGGGCTACCTGGGACCGGATGTCGCCGGCGAGCTGATGTTCGAGCGGTTGACGCGCTACGTGTCTTACACGCCGATGCACAACGTCGCGGGCACGCCGGCGATGTCGGTGCCGCTCGGCCGGAGCGCCTCGGGCCTGCCCATCGGCAGCCAGTTCGCGGCACGCGCGGGCAACGAGCAAACGCTGTTCGGGCTGGCCTTCGAGCTGGAACGCGCCGCGCCGTGGGCGCAGCGCAGGCCGGGCGCCATATAGCACTTCCTACACATTCTTGCGTTGTCCGCGCCATGCAGATTTCGAAAAAATTCGTTATTGTTTTGTTCGCTGCAGCACGGCGGCCCACAGCCGCCGGGCGAACCCAACAACACGGAGAGATGCATGCTCTGGGAAAGAAAACTGGCGCAGTGGAGCGCCGCCGTTCGTGCCCGCGCCAACCTGCCTGCGCGGCTCACCTTGTGGGACGGCCAGTCCTACGACTTCGGTACCTTCAGCGGTCCCGCGGTCACGCTGCATGTCAAGTCGCCGGCTGCACTGCCGCTGATGCTGCAGCCCACGCTCGACAACCTCGGCGAGGCCTACGTCAAGAGCAAGATCGACATCGACGGCAAGCTCAGCGACGTCATTGACATCGCCTACGGCCTCGCCAGGACATCGATCGACAAGCCCGGCGGCGCGCTGCGGAACATGGCGCGCTACTTCACGCACACCAGGTCGTCGGACAAGAAATCCATCCAGTACCACTACGACGTCTCGAACGAGTTCTACCAGCTGTGGCTGGACCCGAACATGGTGTATTCGTGCGCCTATTTCGAGAACGGCGACGAAGACCTCGCCACCGCGCAGCTGAAAAAAATTGATCACATCCTCACCAAGATCGACCTCGGGCCGGGCCAGACCCTGCTCGACATCGGCTGCGGCTGGGGTGCGCTGGTGATCCGCGCGGCGCAGAAGTTCGGCGCACGCTGCGTGGGCGTGACGCTGTCGCAGAACCAGTTCGACCTGGCGACCGAGCGTGTCAGGGCCGCCGGCCTGCAGGACCGCATCGAGATCCGCCTGCAGGATTACCGCGACGTGACAGGCCAGTTCGACCGCATCACCAGCGTCGGCATGTTCGAGCACGTGGGGCGCAAGAACCTGCCTAAGTATTTCAAGCGCGTGCGCGAGCTGCTGGCCGGCGACGGCGTGGTGATGAACCACGGCATCACCTCGTCCGACCCCGAGGGCGGCGACGTCTCCTACGGCGGCGGCGACTTCATCGACCGCTACGTGTTCCCGAACGGCGAGCTGCCGCACGTCAGCCTCGCGCTGCAGGCCATGCAGCAGGGCGGGCTCGAAGCCTTCGATGTCGAGAATCTTCGCCGCCACTATGCGCAGACGCTGCGCTGCTGGAGCGACAGCTACGAAGCCCACAGCGACAAGGCGCGCGCGCTGGTCGACGAAGAAAAATTCCGCATCTGGCGCATCTACCTCGCGGGCTGCGCCTACGCCTTCGAGAACGACGACGTGGCGATCTACCAGATCGTGGGCCGCAAGGCGGGCCGGGCCGCGCAGACCCTGCCGTGGTCGCGCCGGTACATCTACGACGGCACGTCGGCCTTGAGCGGGGGGTGAAGCCCGTCCTCAATAGCCGAGCACGGCGTCCCAGACGGCCAACTGGGCGGTCTTCGGAATCGTTCCCATGACGACATCGCCGCCATCGCCTTCCCCCATGCGGGCCGACGTCGCCGACTGCGGGGCAAAGCGCGGCCACGCGGTGTTCGCACCGAATGCGGTGGCCTGCGAATCCCCGGCGAACGACACCAGGGCGGCCATCATGGCCGCAGAGAGCCGGGCTTCCGCGGGCCCGGCGCCGACCTTGTCCTTGTAGTAGTCCAGGCCATAGGTGCCGAACAGCAGGGGAAGATCGGCGCAATGCGGCACGCCGCGCCCGGGAGCCTTGAGGGTGTGCGCGAAGGTGCCGAAGCGCACGTCGGCACCTTCGCCGGCCAGCTTGCCCGCATAGCGAACGGAATGGTTCCGTATGGCGAAGTCGCCGTCGATCTCGACCCACAGGTCGCCCGCGCCGCTGGCACGCGATTCCTGTGCGGCGGCCTGCCGGTAGGCCGCAATGACTTGGTTGCTCGCGGTGTCCGAGCCGGTCAGGCCCGTGACGGCCGCCAGCAGTTGCGCCTCGCTTTGCGGCAAGGGTGCTGTCAGTACCTTGCCGCTTGGATCGACAAGGTCGACGAAGAAGAAGCCTTCCGACGCGGTGGTCGTGATGATCACGGGCAGGTTGGCCGGCCACGACGTGCGCGTCCAGTCCGCGAGGCAGAACTGCCCATCCTGGATAGGCATGAACTTCGAGCTGCGTCCCGTCGCAATGCCCGCCGGAAGCGGCAGGGCGTTGAGCGCGATCTCGGCGGCGTGCAGCGTGGCCGCCGGAACATCGCGCAGGCCTCGCGGCGTGGTGGCCAGGCGCGTGGCCAGCAGTTCGGTGTACGCAGCCGCATCCTTCAGGCTGAAGCCGCCTGGCGCGGCATTGCTTGCAGGGCTCAGCAGCACGGCTTTGCGGATGAACTTTCGCGATGCGGGGTTCTGCGCGATCACGGCCACGCTGGTCCCGCTGGCCGACTGTCCCGCGAGGCAGATGTTGCCGGGGTCGCCACCGAAGGCCGCGGCGTTCTGGTGCACCCATTGCAGCGCGGCCATCTGGTCCTGCAACTGCCAGTTCGCGGTGCTGCCGTTGTCGCCGTCGACGAGGTCCGGATGCGAGAGCCCGCCCAGGGCGCCCAGCCGGAAGTTGACGGTGACCACCACCACGCCGAGCGCGGCGAGCGCCCGCCCGTTCATCAGCGGCATGCTGGTGGCGCCGGTGCGCCAGGCGCCGCCGTGCAGCCACACGATGACGGGCGCCTTGTTCGCGCTCGCCGGTGCCCACACATTGACCGTCAGGCAGTCTTCGCTCTGCTGTGCCGGGACGGGGTAGATCCAGGTGACGTAGGGCGGCAGCGTCTGCAGGCTCGCGGCGCCGAACCGGTCGGCGCTCACCACATCCGTCACGGGCTTGAAGGGCTTCGGCGACTGGAAGCGCAGCGCGCCGACGGGCGGCTGGGCATACGGAATGCCGAGGTAGGACGCGACATCGCCATCGACCTGCCCCTTGAATCTTCCCGATGTCGTGTCGGCGACCGGCGGAGCGGACGTGGTGCCGGCGCCGGAGAAGGGCGCCGAAAACCCGCCACCACCACCGCCGCCGCCACAACCCGCCAGCGGCATGGCGATCAGCGCGCCAGCCGCCTGGATGAACCGTCGGCGGGAGTCCGGCCGGGTCGGAAAGGAATCGCCTGGATGTGCCATCGTTGTCCTCTGATCGCCGACCCCACAGCAGGCCCGGCTTGTCGGCCGATGCTAGGAGTGATGACCGCGCGATGACACCCGCGCGAACGCAACGCAGCTTTCTGAAAATGAAGGTTCATGCCGCCCCGCAAGACCGGCAGGGCCGCCCGCGCACCTAGGGTCGCGCCTCTTTCGAATAGGGCTCCGTGGCCTCGACCAGCAGCGCCAGGAATTCGCGTCCCGCCCGCGTGAGGTCGCGCCGCGACGGATACAGCACGTGGATCGCGATGGTGGGCGGCGCCCAGCCCGGGGCGACGAGGCACAGGCGGCCCTGTTCCAGGTCGGTGGTGCACAGCGTGACCGGCAACCGCGCGATGCCGATGCCGGCAAGCGCCGCCTGGTGGATCTGCAGCAGGCTGTCGCTGGTGAAGCGCGCCTGCACGTTCAACTCGACCTCGGCGTCGTCCGGTCCGCGCAGCGTCCAGTGCGAGGGATGCGGGCCGAAGGTCCAGCCGATGGCGGGGCAATCCGGGAGCGCGGCGAGCGCAGCGGGCGTGGCGGGACGGCCGAGCGATTCGTACAGCTCGGTGGCGGCCACCAGCACGTACGGAAAGTCGCCGAGCTTGCGCGACACCATGCTCGAATCGGGCAGGGCGTCGATGCTCGGGCGGATCAGCAGATCGGCGGCTTCCCCGGAGGCGGAAGGACGTCCGTCGGTGGAGTCCAGCGTCAGCGAGACCTTCGGATGCCGCTTGACGAACTCGATGCACAGCCGGCCGACCAGCCCGGTGGCCATCGCGACGGGGCACGACACGCGCAGATGCCCCGAAGGCTCGTTCAGCGAGTCCTGCGCCACGGCCAGCGCGTTCCGCGTCTCGGTGCGGATGGCAAGGCCGTGCTGGTACAGGCGCTCCCCGACCTCGGTCACCTTGAATCGCCGCGAACTGCGCACCAGCAGGCTCACGCCCAGCCGCTTCTCGAGTGCCGCGATGCGGCGGCTCAAGCGGGACACGGGAATGCCGTGGCGCGTGCTGGCCGCGTTGAAGCCGCCGGCCTCCACCACGAGCACGAGCGCGATCAAGTCGTCGACGACGCCGTTCAGTTCATCCATGCAGTTCCCTCCGGGTTTCAGGCCCTCGCGATCCGGGCCGCATTCTGCGCCGGGCACGAGAGCCTGAGCGCCGGACAAGGGCTCACGCTCCCGATAGCATCCACCCCTCATGACCTCCAGCACAAGAACAACAAGCCGCCCCCTGGTCATCGCTTCGATCATGGCCTCCATGGCGATGGTGGCCATCGAAGCCACCATCGTCTCCACCGTGATGCCGCAGATCGCCTCCGAGCTCGGCGGCCTGCATCTCTACAGCTGGGTGTTCGCTTCGTTCCTGCTCGCGCAGACGGCGATGACCGTGGTGTTCGGCAAGCTCTCCGACCTGTACGGGCGCAAGCCCATCATGTTCGTGGGCATCGCCATCTTCGTCATCGGTTCGGTGCTCGCGGGCTTCTCGTGGTCGATGCCGGCCATGATCTGCTTCCGGCTGATCCAGGGCATCGGGGCGGGCGCCATCCAGCCCGTGTCGCTCACCATCGTCGGCGACCTTTATCCGGTGCGCGAACGCGGCAAGGTGCAGGGCTATCTCGCGAGCGTGTGGGCGGTGTCGGCGGTCGTGGGGCCGATGATCGGCGCATTGATCGTGCAGAAGCTCTCCTGGGCCTGGATCTTCTGGGTCAACGTGCCCATCGGCCTCGCCGCGGCGGCGGGCTTCTGGTTCTTCCTGCACGAGGCGCCCACGGTGCGGCGCTCGTCCATCGACATGGTGGGCGCGGTGCTGTTCACCATCGGCATCGCGGCGCTGATGATTGCGCTGACCGAGTTCGGCGTCGGCAATTCGGGCGTCGCGCTCGCTTGGGGCCTGCTGTTCGTCGTCACGCTCGTGCTGTTCATCGCGCAGGAGCGCCGCGCGGCCGACCCGATGGTGTCGCTGCGTCTCTGGGGCGCTCGGATGATCGCCACCGTCAACGGCGCGGCGATGCTCGCGGGCATGGTGCTGATCGGCATCACGACCTTCCTGCCGATGTACGTGCAGGTGGTGCTCGAGCGCTCGTCGGTCACGGCCGGCCTCACGCTCACGATGGTGATGCTGGGCTGGCCCATCGGGGCGACGCTGACCTCGCGCACCTTCCACCGCATCGGCCTGTGGCGCATGGTGGTGGTCGGTGCGGCGCTGATCCCGGTGGGCGCATCGACCTTCGCATGGCTGGGATCCGGCAGTTCGCCGGTGCTGCCCGCCATCGGATCGTTCGTCATCGGCCTCGGCATGGGTGTGATGAGCCTGAGCTCCTTGATCCTGATCCAGGAGGGCGTGGACCTCGCGCAGCGCGGCATCGCCACGGCCTCGAACGTGTTCTCGCGCAATCTCGGCAGCGCGCTGGGCGCGGCCTTCTTCGGCGCGGTCTTCAACTTCGGGCTGACGCGCGGGGACGGCAGCCTGATGTTCACCGACGACCAGCTGCGCCTGCTGCTGCAGGGCGTGCATGGCTCCGTCACCGGGGATGCGGGCATCCGCCTGGCGCTGGGCAACTCGCTGCACCTGACCTTCCTGATGATGCTGGTCGTGAGCCTGGGCGTGGTGGCGCTCGCGTTGCTGCTGCCGAAGGAAGGGCTGGAGAGCCGGGCCCTCAAGGACGACAACAAGGTCGCGCAAGAATAGTGCGCAACCTCGCGCCTCCGGAAAAAAACGTCCACCGACTTCGCCTGAATTTCGTCGCCAAAAGCACGAGTTCTTTCAACCTACAGGCGAAGAAGCACGCGCTAAAAAGGCTTCCATTGCCCTTGCGCCGTGCTTTCTTTTGAAGATTTCTTGACGGAATAAATCACCCCTTCAGCTACAGTAACAAATCGTGTTTCGATCGATTTGACTGCATGGCGAATCGTTGTCGCAAACGCACTTCGGATCGCGTTCGTTGGCCAATCAACCAGATGGGGGGCTGAAATGCAGGACGCCGTCATTGCGAGCATTGACGCAACCCAGCAGGTTGCACCGAATCCGTTGCGCATTCCCGGCTACGACCTGCTGGAAGCGTTGGGCGTAGGCGGCTACGGCACTGTCTATCGCGCCACGCAGCATCACACGGGGAACACGGTCGCGGTCAAGGTCGTGAAGCTTCAGGAGGGCCGGCAGCRCGTGGCCCGCTTTCATCGCGAGACCAGGCTCTGCGCCGCGCTGCATCATCCGCACATCGTGCAGTTGCTCGACAAGGGCGAGCAGGGCGCTTGCGTTTACGGTGTCTTCGAGTACGTGCCCGGAGAAACGCTCAAGAGCCTGATCCGGCGCAGAGGCTCGCTGACCGCGGCGGAGACCGGCCATCTCATGGCGGAAGTCCTCGATGCGCTGGACTGCGCGCATCGGGCCGGCATCGTTCACCGCGACCTGAAGCCCGACAACGTGATGGTGACCTTCACCGGCGCCATGCCGCATGCGAAGGTGCTGGACTTCGGCATCAGCACCGTGATCCCGCTGCAAAGAGAGGTTCAGTTTCCGACGCTCACGATGGACGAGGAGTGCCTCGGAACACCGGGATACAGCGCACCGGAGCAGCTTCGCGGTGAGCCGCCGAGCGTCAGGTCCGATCTCTATGCCTGGGGATTGATGTTCCTCGAATGCCTGACGGGCGCGCCTGCGATCCATGGCGATTCGGCCGCCGAGATCGTCCACCAGCAACTGAGCCCGCAGGAAGTGCCGCTGCCGGCGGAGATTGCCGCGCACCCGGTGGCGGCCCTGCTGCGGCGTGTGTTGAAGAAGAAGGTTGCCGAGCGTTGCGGCTCGGCCTCCGCGTTGCTCGACGAACTCGGCCGGCTCAGGCTCGACGACCTCGTGGGTGTCTTCAGATCCGCGCAGGGACCGCAGGAAGAGTCGCTGACGCGCACCGTGGCCACGGCGAGAGCTTTCTCCGAGAAGCGGCAACTGACGGTGCTGTGCTGCAGCGTCGTGGTCTGGCCGGACGCCGGCGAGAGCGAGGAGGGCGAGGGTGCAGCGCTGCCCTCGGACATCGAGAACCTGGAGTTGCTGCAGCGCGAAGAGCTCGGCCGTTTTTCAGAAGCGGCCACGCGGCGCGGCGGCCTGCTGGCGGGCACGCTGGGCGATCGGATGATCGTCCTGTTCGGCTATCCGCATGCGAGCGACACCGACGCGCGGCAGGCGGGCATGACGGCGCTCGAGTTGACGGCCCTGGGCCGCAGCAGGTCGGCGGCTATCAGGGAGGCCCACGGCGCGCACCTGGGCATCCGCATGGGCATGCACACCGGCATGGCCGTGGTGGCCGGCGGCGAGATTCCCTCCGGCCATGCCGTGAGCGTTGCGATGCGCCTCGAGGGCCTGGCCGAGATGGGGACGCTGCTTGCCAGCGAAAGCAGCTATCGCCTGTTGGCGCGCCACGCGCATTTCGAAGAAGCCGGCAGCGTGAGCCTGCCGGGACAATCCGCCGGTGTCCAGACCTACCGGCTGGATGCGCGGAAGCAATCTTCATCGCCTCCCGCCTCCACCCCGGGGGCGTTGAGCCGCATGTGCGTCGGGCGCGATCGGGAGCTGGCGTTGCTGCGGGCCGAATGGGCGCAGGCCGGCAAGGGACATGGACGCGCGGTGTGGGTCCGCGGCGAGCCGGGCATCGGCAAGTCCTGCCTCGTCGACGTGCTGCGAGAGCACGTGGCGCAGGAAGGCGGCCGAAAGTCCGTCAACGCCCAATGCCAGCCGGAACACCGGAACAGCGCGCTGATGCCGTTCCTGGCGCTGCTGCGCCAGCAGCTCGAAGCGGTGCCGGGTGCGTCGCCGGACAGCCAGCGCGACGGGCTGCAGGAGGCCCTGCAGGACGCCGGTTGCGACGGTCATGCCGTGACCCCGATCTTCTGTTCATGGCTGTCGCTTCCCCTGGGCGCTTGCCAGGAAAGCCAGGTATCCCCCGCGATGCAGAAGGCACTGTTGCTGCAATCGACCGCGCGATGGCTGTTGCACATGGCTGCCTCGGAGCCGTTTCTGCTGGTGGTCGAGGACGTGCATTGGGCCGACCCCACGAGCATCGAATTTCTCGAGCAGTTGATCGCCCAGCTGGCGGACCGGCATGTCCTGCTGGTGCTGACGGCACGGCCGGAATGGGTCAAGCCGGAAGGCCTGAAGGCCGAATGCATCGAGGTGCGAAGGCTCGACGACGCGCAGGCCACCCAGCTGGCCCATCAGGTGCTCGCACCGAGGAAGATCGACGCCGCGGTGATCCGGAACATCGTCGCGCGCACCGACGGCGTGCCGCTCTTCGTGCAGGAGATGGCGCGCATGCTGCTCGATACCTACCTGGTCGAACAGGGCGGCGCCTGGGTCTTCAAGGACACGGCGCAGCCGGCCGCCATCCCCGTCACGCTGCGCGACTCCCTGGTCAGCCGCTTCGATCGCCTCGGGCCCGCGAAGAGCCTTCTGCAACTGGCGGCCACCATCGGGCGGCAGTTCGATGCGGAGTTGCTGTGCGCCTGCTCGGGCAAGACCCGCGAGATGGTGGACGGGGAACTGAATGCCCTGCGCGATGCAGGGCTCGTCATGCCGGCCGAGCCGTCCGGCGCAGGTGCAGACGCCTTCATCTTCCGGCATGCACTGATCCGCGACACCGCCTACGAATGCATGCTCGTCGCGCAGCGCCGGCAGCAGCACCAGAAGGTGGCGCAGGCCCTGCTGCGCAGCGACCCGCAACGCGTCGCCAGCGGGCCGGGCATCGTCGCGCAGCATTGGGCGGATGCCGGAGACCACGCGCAGGCAGTCGCGCATGCGGTGCGGCAGCTTCGCCTCACGCAGCACCGTTCGCTCAACGACGAAACCATCGCCTATGCGCAGCACATCGACGGCTGGATCGGGCATCTGGCCGGCGCCCTGCAGCGCGAAGCCCTCCTGGACGTGAACAGCTACGTCACACAGGCGATGATGAACAAGCACGGCTGGGCCCATGCCCAGGTGGTGGACCGCATCGCCCTGTCGCAGGAACTGCTGGACGACACCGTGGCCGGGGAGAAACAGGTGCAGCACCTGTGGGCCATGATCACCTTCCACCATGTCGCGAGCAACCGCGACGAGGTCCGGCGACTGAGCCACAGGCTGCTGGGCCATGCCAGGCAGCAGCAGGATCAGGGTGTGCTGGTCGCCGGCCAGACCTACCTGGGCCTCGCGCACTATTCCGACGGCCGGTTCGCCATGGCGGAACGGGCGTTGACCGACGCCGTCGAGCGCTACGACCCCGAGGCGCACGCTCACCATGCGGCGGACTTCGGTTTCGACACGCGCGTGTGGGCGACCACGGGGCGCTCCCTGGTGCGCTGGTTCGCGGGCCATGACGAGGCGGCGAGCACCGATGCCACCCAAGCGGTGCAGTGGGCCAGGGAGATGTCCCACATTCCTTCATTGAGCATGGCCCTGCTGTACCAGAGCCTGGGCCACCAGGCCCGCGGCGACAAGGCGGCGGCGCTGGCGAGCACGACCGAGCTGCTCGACATCACGGCGCGCTACGGCCTGCCGGCTTTCCAGGGCTATGCGGACATCATCCGCTGCTGGTCGACGGGCGACCCGCAAGACATCGCGCAGGCCGACGGCACGGTGCAGGCCCTGTGGAACATGGGGTGCCGTTATTGCCAGACGTACTACCGCGCCTTCGCCGCCGAAACGCTGGCCGGCCGCCAGCGATGGGGCGAAGCGATCGACCGGATCGACGATTGCCTGCACCTGGTGGAGCAACTCAACGAGAGGCTCTACAGCGCCGAACTCCACCTGAAGAAGGCCCGCTACCTTCTGGGCGCGGGCGGCGAACGCGCGGCCGCCATGCTGTCTTTTTCCCGCGCCGCGAAGGTCGCGCGAGAAGGTGGCAAACACAGGACCGAGTTCGATGCGCTGACCGCGTTGCAGGCCCTGGCGCCGGCCGACCGGGATGTCTCCAGACGCCTGAAGGATCTGGCCGCGATGCGGCCGGAGTTGTCCCCGCGCAAGCCGATGCCTGCGCATTTTTCTCAACCAAGGAAGAAGCCATCATGACCCAGCAGCGCCAAAGTGCCGAGCCCTTGCTCGAATTCCGTCTCGCCTACCTCCGGGCCCTTGCGCGATCGTGGCGAGACGATGCGTACCGGCGCGAACTGCTCGACCAGGAAGACATCCAGCCGCTGCTGCACCGCGACTTCGGCTTGCCGACGCTGTGGCCGCAGCTGAACATCGGCCTGTACCTCAACAGCGATCCGGCGCTGAGGGCCCAATGGAAGCCGGTGCTGACGGCAGGCTGGATCAGCCCCGACGATGCCTTCGTCATCGTGCTGCCGCAGGCGCCGTCGTCTCACGCGGCCGAGGCCCTGGCCGCCTACTACCAGCTGTTCCCGAATTTCATGGGCGCCGCCGCCGCCTTCGAGAAGCCGGACAAGCCCGTCGGGCCGCCGCAAGGTGCGCTGCCGACCGGGCTCGGCATTCCGGGCGGTGGTCCGGATTCCCTGCTGGCGCTCGGCGGCGTGGTGCTGCGCGCCATTGCCCTCGCATGGCAATCGCCGGAGTTCCTGGGCGACCTGACCCGCGATCCCGGGACCGACAAGGCTCCGGTGCTGAGCCAATGGCTGGGCTACAACAATCCGTTCAATTTCCAGATCCGGTTCGCCACCAACCCGAAGTTCGCCTGGGATGCCGCACGCGGCGAGTGGAACCTGAAGAGTCCGGACGGTTCGCCGATCAAGAACACGATCCAGCTGAACTATCCGCAGGCACCGGCGGAGGAGGGGATGCGCGCGATTGCGCTCACCGCGTACAACAACACGGGCAGTGCCTATCCCTTCACCTGCTGAGTCCCCGGCGCCGACCGCGCTGCAAGGCGCCACCGCGACGCTGCTGTTGACGCTGGCCGCCCGAGCCGGGTCCGACAGCGTCATCGCGGCTTCGGCGTTCTCCGATCCCGAGGCGCGCCGCATTGCCGCGGCGCTGCCGTTCGATCTGTCGGCCTTTGCGCGGGATGCGGCATTCGTGCGGGGCGTGGTCTTGCGGGCTGCATTGATCGATCGTCTGGCGGCCGAGTTCTTCGCGGCGCATCCGCTCGGCATGGGCATCACGCTGGGGGCTGGGCTGTGCACGCGCCGCAAGCGGCTGGGGCCGGGCGTGGCGCGAAGCGGCGATGTCGACTGGCTCAACGTCGATCTGCCGGATGCGATTCGCCTGCGCGAGCAACATGTGACGCCCAATGAAGGAGAGCGCAACTTTGCGTGCTCGATCCTCGACCCCGCGTGGCTGGATGCGGCCGGCCTGCCGGGCGACCGGCCCGTGCTCATGATGCTGGAGGGCGTGTGCCCCTATCTGCCGCAGGCGCCTTTGGAGGCCATGCTGCTTCATCTGGCCGAGCGATTCGAACGGCATGGGTCTGCATGCGTTGTCGTGCTGGACTACGTCCACCCGATCCTTGCGAGCATGCCGGTGCAGGTGGGCGGCATGCATCTGCCGGTGGTGTCGGGCTTCGAGGACTCGGCCCGCATCGCGGACATCCATCCATCGATTCGCGTGGTCTCCGAACACCATCTCTATTCGCAGTTCTCCGACCCGCACCGGCTCTTCGAGACCGAATTCCAGGCGGCGACCGGCCGCTGGCCCTACACCGTTGCCCGCTTCGCGCTGGGTGCGCCGCATGACGCGTAGCCCGCCGCCGATGGATTTCTTCACCGAGGCTTTCCGGTGGCACGACAAATACCTGCCGCCGCTGGTGCAGCCGAACGGCCTGCTGCTGTTGAGCGAGACCGACCTGTTGCTGCTCGGCTCGCCGGGCGTGCTGGCCGTCGAACGCGTGCTGCGCGAGCGTGTGAGCCTGGCATCGCACTGCAGGACCGAGGGCGTGCCTGCACTGCTGGCGGAGATGCTGCATGCGCTCGAGGCGTTGGTGCGGCAGGGCCTGGCAAGGCCGGCGCGGGTGGATGACACGGCGCGCTATGTCGTTCCGGATTTCTCGTCGCCGTTTGCGCGCGTCCATRTGGCTGCGCATATCGACGCCATCGTGCTGTCGCAGGCGCTGGACCATGAAGCGGCCCTGCGCTGGGCGCGGGCAGCGGGCGGGGACGAAGCGGGCACCATCGTGTTCTGCGACGACTACCTCGACCCCAGGCTCGGCCTGATCGATGCACAGCAGCGGGCCGCAAGACGCCCGTGGCTGCCGGTCAAGCCGACGGGCGAGCAGGCCATGGCCGGGCCGTTGTTCACGCCGCATGCAGCCGCCGCAACGGCATGCTGGCATTGCCTGGCGCATCGCCTGCTCCGGAACAAGCCTGCACGGGCCTGGTGGCAAGACAGGCACGGTGGCCGAACCGTCGGCGTGCCGGTAAGGGCCGACACGAAGCTCGTCGGCGACCGGCTGGAGCGCCTGCTTTCGCTGGCGCGGGAGATCGTTGCACAGGCCGGCCAGCAGCTGTGGACGATCGAGCCCGTGCAGCCGCATGCCGTCGCGGCGCGGCCTCAGTGTCCGCAGTGCGGAGATGCGGGACTCATGGCACATCTGCAGCGTCGGCCGATGGTGCCGGCGCCTTGTGTTTCGAGCGCCCGACCCGATGGCGGTTGGCGCACGATGCCCGCGTCGGCCACGGTCGAGCGTCTGGCGTCGCACGTCGATCCGCTGTGCGGCGTCATCGCGCGGGTCGTGCCGTTGGGCCTCGAGGCGGAAGACGCGCTGACGGTCTACCGCAGCGAAATCTTCAGGACGCCAGCCGTCCACGGCGATCTTTCCGCTCACGCCCTGGTCCAGGTGTGCCTTGGCAAGGGCATGTCCATGGAGCAGTCCCGCGCCAGCGCGATGTGCGAAGCGGTCGAGCGGTACGCCGCCTTTCACCAGGGCGACGAGGCCTCGGTCTTCGCGCCGGCGTCGGCGCTGGACGCGCGCTGCATCCTGCCGCAGGCGCTCGCGGTCTTCAGCGAAAGGCAGCGCGCGAATTTCGAAACGCACAGCCCGCCGCATGCGGTGGCTGCCCCCGCGCTGCCGGCGCACGAGCCGGCATGGTGGGCGCCGGCCTGGTCGCTGACATTCCAGGCGCGTTGCTACCTCCCGTTGGCCTTCTGCTATGCCAACGCCCCGGCAGAGAGCCAGCGGCACTCGGTGTGGACGTCGAACGGCTGCGCCGCCGGGAACACGCTGGAGGAGGCCATCCTTCAAGGCTTTCTCGAGCTGGTGGAGCGCGACGCCGCAGCCATCTGGTGGTACGGCGAAATCCCCAGGCCCGCCATCGACCTCGGTGGCCTCGCCGCCGAAAGCCTCGCACGCATCGCGCGCAGCCTGGGTGCGCAATGGCGCTACTGGGCGCTGGACCTCACCCATGACTTCGGCATTCCGGTCGTGGCCGCCATCGGCCGGCATCGTGCGACGGGCGACTGGGCCATCGGTTTCGGCTGCAGTCCGAATGCGATGCTGGCTTGCGAGCGCGCGCTTACCGAGATGAGCCAGCTGATCGCCGCCGGAAAGAAATTTTCCGTTCCGCATTCGGGCGATCCAGATGGCGTGCCACGCTTTCTCATGCCGGCGGAAGAGGGCGATGCCGCACCGATGCGACCGCCCGCCACGACGGCCGGTGCGGACATTGCCAAAGAGATCGACCGGTGCGTGCGCATCGCTGCATCCCTCGGCATGGAGACGGTGGTTCTCGACTGCACGCGGCCGGACATCCCGCTTCGCACCGTGAAGGTGGTCGTGCCCGGCCTGTGCCACATCTGGCCCGAGCTGGGCAATCCGCGCCTCTACCGCGTGCCGGTCGCCATGGGATGGCGCGGCACCCCCTTGCAGGAAAGCGACCTGAATCCCCAGGCGCTCTATGTCTGAACACGACGAAGGAAAAGCAAGCGATGGCCATCTTCCGGAACAAGCTCGACGAACGCGGCACCGTGCTGCGCCCCATGCATGCCTTCGGCCGGCGTCCGTCGGCCTGCCAGACGGTGCTGCAGGCGCCGGACATCTCGCAGATCCATGCGCTGGTCCGGTGGAACCGGCTGGCCTGGGAGATCGTCGATCAAAGCCGCAATGGAACCACCCTGAATGGCGAGCGCCTGCCGAACGGCCGGTGGACCGCCGTGCCACCGGGCGCCGAAGTCCGCCTGGGCCTGGGCGAGGAATCGGTCTGGATCGCCGACGACCTGGCGCCGCCGGTGACCTGTCTGTTCCCGAGCGAGGGGCATGGATCGGCGGTGGCACTGAGCGTGCGCGAGAACCTCCTGCCCGATGCGCAGCAGCCGGAAGTGAACGTGTATTTCCATGACGGAAAGTGGCTGCTCGAGCACATCGACGGCGTCGATCACCTGAGCGACGGCGCCATGGTCCGCACCTCCGGCAGCACCTGGGAGTTCGTGCTGTGCGACGACCTGGAGTCCACGGCCGAGAACGCGATTGCGCCGGTGTCGCCTCCGTCCGTGGAGGTTGCCCTTCACTTCAACGTCAGCCAGAACGAGGAACACACGAGCCTGAGCCTGGTGACGGACGGCAGGTCTGTTTCCCTTGGCGAGCGTATCCATCACTACACCCTCGTGACCCTGGCCAGGGTGCGCTCGCAAGATGCGCAAAGAGGGCTCGCACCGCAGAGCCAGGGCTGGATCGCGCTGGACGAACTGTCGCGCATGCTCGGCGTGGAGCCTTCGTACGTGAACATCCAGATCTTTCGCGCGAAGCACCAGATACTGAATGCGCTGCCCTCGCACTCGGCCGAGCCGCCGCTGGTCGAGCGGCGCCGCGGCGACGTGCGTTTCGGCAGCTATCCGTTCCTGATTCAGGGCGGCGCACGGCGCTGAACACCTCATTGCGCGGAGACGCCGCTTCGTGTAATCGCATGTAATTCCGTTCGGTGCGATGGCTCCCTAGAGTTGGTTCCAGTTCGGTCCCACAGCGGTCCGGACTGTTCCACCAACTACTTCTTCTGGAGAGCGTCATGGGAAATATTTACTCCGTCACCATCAACAACAGGTCGAGTCATTCGGACTACTTCATGGTGTTCCAGAACGACCCGACCGCGTGGGCGCCCAACGCCATGTCTCTGGCCTGGTTTTCCAAGTACTCCAACCCGAGCCCCACGGCCGAGCTCACCTTCGAGTGGACGGTGGACGTCGGCTTCTCCTGGGCTGAAACGGGCGACCTGCAGCCCGGCATCCGGTTCGCGGCCTCGGAAAAGTACATCCCCCAGGGCGGCAAGAACAAGATCACGCTGGACTACAACAAGGGCTATCTCTTCACCGATGAAGCCCAGGGTCCGGACAAAGATCGGTTCTACCTGGCCCAGAGCACGGAAATTCCGCTCAAGTCGCAGGCCTCCGTCGGCGTGACGATGTCGGGCAGCACGGTTTTCGCGACGCAGGCACGCCCCAACGCGAACCTGACCTTCTCGCCACATCCCCGGTACTTCATCGCATACGGCAACTACCAGAAGGGCGAGGTCATCGACGTCAACTCGGTCAACAACGCGCTCGAACTGACGTACCCCACCGGCGTCTACGCGCTCACCACGACCTTGAACGCCAACGACACCTGGGTCAAGCCAGACTCGCTGGTGGAAGCCAACGCGAAGCGCCTGCTCCTGATCTCCCGCTGATCCCCGGCCTTTCACCCACCAAACCGGCCTGCTGCGTGCGCGGCAGGCCGGACTGAAAGGAGCCCCTCCATGTTCGATGCATGCGTAGGCAGCGTCTGCGGTTTTGCCGGACAGGTGAACCCCGTTTCGGGCGACGCCAACAACATCTGGAAGAACACCGCATGCGCGAGCCAGAACTCGGTGACGGCGCCCAAGCGCGACGACATCCCGATCAGCTACCTCGAGGCGCAGGGCTGGATGCTGTGCGACGGGCGCAAGCTCAAGGTCAGCGCGTACCCCGAGCTGTTCGCTGCATTGGGCTACCTGTATGGGGGGATCAGCGACGACTTCTGCATTCCCGACTACCGCGGCCTCTTCCTGCGCGGCAACGATGCGGGCTCGGGCATGGACCCGGATGCCGCATTGCGCATGGCGCCGACGGGCAGCGGGACCGTCAACGGCGTGGGCTCCTACCAGTGTGACGCCATGCAGACGCACACCCACACCTACAAGGCGGTGACGCTGGCGGGGGTGTCGCAAAGCGGCAATGCGGCCGGGCAGGCCTCGGGCGACCTGGGAACAAGCGTGCCCAACACGCCCGCGCGTCTGACCTCGGAAACGCGGCCGAAGAATCTCTCCATCAACTACATCATCAAATTTCGCTGAGGAAGACGATCATGAAAAACACGAGCCAACTTGCAATCCTTTGCGCCATCTCGATGGCCATCCTGAGCGGTTGCCAGAGCGTCGGATCGAAGGTGGGGGAGGCCCAGGTGGGCGTCGATCCGCAATGTGTCGTCACTTCGACCGGCTTCCAGCACATCTTCGCGCGCCATTGCACGGCATCGACCGGCGCCAGCCAGCTGCTGCCAGCGTACTGCACCAATGCGGTCGCGGCACAGAACTTCTGCCGCATGGTCCAGAATGCACCGAACAAGACCCGCGTCGTACAGCTCGACAACCGGGTTCGCTACGACTCGAACCTCAACCAGGTCGTCGGCACGGCGGGCGAAAAGTGCGGACGCGTCATCATCGAAAGCGCAACCAATGGCACGGTCGTCACCGAGTTTCCCGAATTCACCGGTGCGCCGGGCAACTGCCGCTAGCGGCTGAAGAAATGCGGCGAATCATCCAGGTGCCGGAAGGAGGCCGGCCCGAAACCCCGGACCTCCCCAGCCTTCCGATGGACGAATCCGTCTGGGAGGACGGCTATTCGCTCGTCATCGACGAACTGAAAGACGGGGCGCTGCAGAGGTTCTGGAAGCACTACTACGGCGCGTCCGCCGAAATGGTGGTTTCAGGCCACGACCTGATCGCGCTGCGCAAGGACATCATGGCGGCCGTACCGGGCTGCGCGGGCAAGCCGGCCGTGGTCGACTTCCTGCTGGATCTGGCAAGGATGTGCGCCCGCGCGCACCGCCAGAAGCACGGCCTCCACGTCATCGCAGACTAGGCGTGCGGCGTGCGGCGTGCGGCTGGCAGCTACTCCAGCGTGAACCCGATCTTCACCGTCACTTGCCAATGCGCGACCTTGCCGTCCGCCACATGGCCGCGCGTCTCGGTGATGGTGAACCACTGGATGTTTCGAACCGTCTCGTGCGCCTTGGTGATCGCGGTCTGGACCGCTTCTTCGATGCTGACGGGCGACGAGCCGGTCAGCTCGAGCGACTTGTAAACGTGATTCGACATGTCTCTGCTCCTTGTGATTGGCGTGGGCACATCGTAGTCAGTGCGTGCAGCGGCGGGGGAAATTTTCTGCATCTGGAAACTCGCAATCCGTCTTTGAGAACACCGGGCGCTTCCGCAGAATTGCCGCAGCGTTCATCCGGAAGTTTCCAATGCCACTGCGCACCCTCCATGTTTCCCCGGCGGCACAGGCCCGCCATGTCCTCGCGCTGACCACCACGGCCTGGCGCATTGCGCCGCCTTCGCCGCACGAGGTGGCGCGGCGCGCGCCGCACGGCCATATGCCGATCCGGGCCATGCGCCGGCTGCATGCGGCGGCAGTGCTGGCCTTGCTGCCTCACTCATGGTGAGGTGCCGGCGACGCCGTGCAGCAGATCCTGGCAGAGGTCTGCGCCTGAACGATATGCAGATATCGATATAGGAAATCAGCGCAAGCGGTGTGCGCAATGCCCAAGAGAATTCGCAGCAATTCTTTCAAAGGCGTCTTTCGCCGAACACCGTGTCCTATTCGCTGTCCCTGCTCGACAAGAGCCTGATTCCCGAAGGCGCCGACGCCGCACAAGCGTTCCAGCACACGATTGCGCTGGCACAGAGCGCCGAGCGCCTGGGCTATCGCCGCTACTGGCTCGCGGAGCATCACGGCAACCGCGGCTATGCCGGCTCGGCGCCCGAAGTGCTGGCCTCGCATGTGCTCGCAAAGACCTCGCGCATCCGCGTCGGCACCGGCGGCGTCATGCTTCAGCACTACAGCCCGTTCAAGGTCGCGGAGACCTTCAGGGTGCTGGCCTCGCTGGCGCCGGGCCGCGTGGACCTGGGCATCGGCAAGGCGCCCGGCGGCCTGCCTTTGACGAGCAAGGCGCTGCAATGGCTGCATGACCCGGTGAAGAAGAAGGAAGACTTCGCGGTGCGCCTCGCCGAGCTCGATGCGTTCCTGCACGACGGCGTGGCGCCGGACCATGCGCTGGCGGGCGCGGTCGCCACGCCACATCCCCCTCAGCTGCCGCAGCGCATCCTGCTCGGCGGCAGCCCGGAGAGCGCGATGCTGGCGGCGCGCCTCGGCTGGGAGTTCGTCTACGCAGGCCATTTCAACGGCGACCCCGTGAACATCGGCCAATCCATCGAGGCCTACCGCTCGGCCACCGGCCGCGCGCCCTTGCTCGCGCTCTTCGCCTTTGCGGCCGAGACCCATGAGAAGGCCGCAGAGCTCGTGGGCGCGCTGCGCAGCTTCCGCGTGCATCTGCCCGGCGGACAGAGCGTGAACCTGCAGAGCCTGGAGGCCGCCGCCGAGTTCGCGCGGCAGGCGGGCGTGAGCGACTACCGCACCGAGGAACGGCGTCCGCATGTGATTGCGGGCACCGCCGGCGAAGTGCACGACCAACTCGATGCGTTGAGCGAACGCTACGGCATCGAGGAGTTCGTCATCGACATCCCCGTCGCCGGCTTCGCCGAGCGAGCGACCTCCGTCGAGCTGCTGGCCCAGGCGCGTGAACCCGCGCTGGCCTGAGCTTCTCTTTTCCTCCGTCAAGAAGAACGTTTCGTCATGAACAACATCAAGTTCGGCGTCATGCTGCAGGGTGCCGGCAGCCACATGAATTCCTGGAAGCATCCGGGCGGTCCGGCCGATGCCAGCGTCAACCTCGACTTCTACGTGCGCACCGCGAAGAAGGCGGAAGACAACGGCATCGCCTTCGCCTTCGTGGCGGATGGGCTGTACATCAACGAGAAGTCGATCCCGCATTTCCTGAACCGCTTCGAGCCGATCTCGATTCTCTCGGCGCTCGCGACCGTCACTTCGAAGATCGGGCTTGCGGGCACCGTCTCCAGCTCGTACAGCGACCCGTTTACCGTGGCGCGCCAGTTCGCCTCGCTCGACCTGATCAGCGGCGGCCGCGCCGGATGGAACGTGGTGACCACGCCGCTCGAAGGCAGCGCGAAGAACTACAGCCGCAATCATCCCGAGCACGCGCTGCGCTACGAGATCGCCGACGAATACCTGGCCGTGACACAGGGCCTGTGGGACAGCTGGGACGACGACGCCTTCACCCGCAACCGCGAGACCGGCCAGTTCTTCGACCGCGACAAGCTGCACACGCTGGACCACAAGGGCCGTTTCTTCCAGGTGTCGGGGCCGCTGAACATCCAGCGCTCGCCGCAAGGGCAGCCGGTGATCTTCCAGGCCGGCTCGTCGGATGCCGGCGTGGGCCTCGCGGGCAAGTATGCGGATGCGGTATTCACCCATTCGCCATCGATCGAGGAGACACGCGCCTTCCTGAAACAGGTGAAGGCCAGCGCGGTGGCGCAGGGCCGGCAGGCCGACGACGTGAAGATCTTCCCCGGCATCGGCCCCGTCGTCGCGGCCACCGGGGAGGAGGCCGAGGCCAAGTACCGCGCCATCCGCGAACTGCTCACCATCGAAGAGGCGCTGGCCTACCTCGGCCGCTTCTTCGATCACCACGACTTCAGCCAGTACCCGCTGGACGAAGCCTTTCCGGAGCTCGGCGACATCGGCCGCAACAGCTTCCGCTCGACCACCGACCGCATCAAGGCCAAGGCCAAGGCCGGCGGCCAGACCTTGCGCGAAGTGGCGCTCGAAGTCGCGACGCCGCGCACGCAGTTCGTGGGCACCGGCGAGCGCATTGCCGACGAAATCATTCGCTGGGTGGACGAGGGCGCGGCCGACGGTTTCATCCTCGGCTTCCCGGTGCTGGGGCAAGGGCTGGACGACTTCGTCGAATTCGTGATCCCCGCGCTGGAGGCGCGCGGCCGCTACCAACGCGAGTTGCCTGGGCAGACGCTGCGCGATCACCTCGGCCTGCCGCGCAAGGCGAGCCGCCATGCGCTGGCGGACGGCGCCATCGAGGCCAACGCCGCGCGAAAGGCCGCGTGATGAGCGAACGATTCTTCTACACCACGCCGCTCGACCCCCGCGCCCAACCGCTGATCGAAGGCCTGGCCTTCGAGTACGACAGCCGCTACGGCGACGTGCTGCGCGAGCCCGGCGCGCCGCGCGAGATCGACCGCTATCCGCCCGAAGTCTTCGCACCGCCGCACGGCAACTTCGTGCTGCTGCTGCGGGACGGCATCGCCATCGGCGGCGGCGCTTTCATGCGGCATGACGAGCGCACCGCCGAGCTCAAGCGCGTGTGGACGCGCACCGACCTGCGCCGTCAGGGTCTCGCGAGCAAGGTGCTGTTGGAGCTGGAGGCGCAGGTGCGGCGCCAGGGCTACGAGCGCATCTACCTCACGACCGGCTTCCGCCAACCCGAGGCCGTGGGCCTGTACCGCGGGCACGGCTACACCGCGCTCTTCGAAGATGCGGCGGACCCCGAGACGCCGCGCAAGCTGCCGTTCGAAAAGCACCTGGCGGTGCCGCGCCACCGTGGCCAGCCCGCCACGACACCGAGCGAGGCGGTGCAGCAATGAACACGACCACCATCCTCGACGTCGGCCCCGAGCCGCGAAATCCGGGGCCGGTTCGTCCTGCCACCCGGGCCGCGCCTGCGAAGGGCGACTATTCGCACTTTCGCGTGGTGCCCGCGAAGTACCCGGCGCGCACGGTGGGCACGGTGTTCGCCGTGCTGCTCATCGGCATCGTGCTGCACTCGGTGCTGACCAATCCACGATGGGGATGGAACGTTTTCGCGCAGTGGTTCTTCGCGGAGCCGGTGCTCGCCGGGCTCGGCCGCACGCTGCTGCTGACGGCACTGGGCGCGGTGTTCGGCTTCGTACTCGGCACCGGGCTGGCGCTGGCACGCGTCTCGCGCTCGCCGCTGCTGGCGCGCCTGTCGTGGGTTTTCACCTGGCTCTTCCGCTCGGTGCCGATCATCGTGCTGCTGCTGATCATCAACAACCTCGGCTACCTGTACGAGACGGTGGCGCTGGGCATTCCGGGCACCGACATCACCTTCTTCTCGTACCCGACCACGCAGCTGATCAGCCCGTTCATCGCGGCGCTGCTCGGCCTCACGCTGAACCAGGCGGCCTTCGCCTCGGAGATCGTGCGCGGCGGCATCCTGTCGGTGGAGCAGGGGCAGCTCGAAGCGGCTGCGGCGCTGGGCCTTTCGCGCAAGCGCCAGGCTTTTCGCATCGTGCTGCCGCAGGCGATGCGCACCATCCTGCCCACGGCTTTCAACGACATCATCGGCCTGGCCAAGGGCACGTCGAACCTCTACATCCTCGCGCTGCCCGAGCTGTTCTACACGATCCAGATCATCTACCGGCGCAACCTGGAGGTGATTCCGCTCCTGATGGTGGCAACGGTGTGGTACCTGGTGATCCTCACGGTGCTGTCGGTCGCGCAGCACTACATCGAGCGGCATTTCTCGCGCGGTGCGCTGCGCAATCCGCCGCGCTCGCGGCTGGCCGGCGTGGCGCGTGGGCTGTGGCGGACGAAGACCGTCGAGCCGGTGGCGAGTGCGCCGCCCGCCGCACCCGCCGAGGTGCCGCGCTGGACCGACCCGCTCACGCAGGGCGGCGAGGTCACGATCCACGGGGTTTCGAAGAGCTTCGGCGCGCTCAAGGTGCTCGACGACGTGACGCTCACGGTGCCGCCGGGCAGCGTGACGGTGATCCTCGGGCAGTCGGGCTCGGGCAAGTCGACGCTGCTGCGCGCCATCAACCACCTGGAGCGGGTGGACGACGGTTTCATCGCGATCGACGGCGAACTCATCGGCTACCGCCGCGACGACGACACGCTGTACGAGCTGCACGAGAGAGAAATTCTCAAGCGCCGCGTCGACGTCGGCATGGTGTTCCAGAACTTCAACCTGTTCCCGCACCTCACGGTGCTGGAGAACATCGTCGAGGCGCCGGTGTCCGTGCGCGGCCTGCAGCGCGCCGAGGCCGAGGCGCTGGCTTCCGAGCTGCTGGTGCGCGTAGGCCTGGCCGACAAGACGCATGCCTATCCGCGCCAGCTGTCGGGCGGCCAGCAGCAGCGCGTGGCCATCGCGCGTGCGCTCGCGCTCAAGCCCAAGGTGCTGCTGTTCGACGAGCCCACTTCGGCGCTCGACCCCGAGCTGGTGGGCGAGGTGCTGGCGGTCATCAAGGAGCTCGCGCGTTCGGGCACCACGCTGGTCATCGTGACGCACGAGATCGGCTTTGCCCGCGAGGTGGCCGACACGATCGTCTTCATGGAGCAGGGCCGCATTCTCGAGACCGGCACGCCCGACAAGGTGTTCAACGCGCCGGCGCACCCGCGCACGGCCGGGTTCCTGGCCAAGGTTCTTTGATTTCTCTACTGACTGGGCTCCTTCTCATGATCCATCGCAAAAACATCCTCTCCGCGCTCCTGGGCGCCTTCATGCTGCTGCCCCTGGCGGCCTCGGCCCAGCCTGCGACCGACCTCAGCCCGGAGCAGGCGGGGCGGCCGCGTGCCCAGAGGCTGGACGAGGCCATCAAACTGGCGAAGGACTTCAAGTTCCAGAAGGAGGGCGTGCTGGTCGTCGGCACGACCACGGGCCGCCTGCCGTTCGCTGCCTATGCGACCGACACGAAAACGCCCGTGGGCAATGCGCCCGACATCGCGCAACTCGTCGCCGACAGTCTCGGCCGCAAGCTCGAGCTGGTGTCCACCGCATGGGCCGACTGGCCGCTGGGCCTGCAGTCGGGCAAATTCGACGTGGTGGTGTCCAACGTGACCGTGACAGAGGAGCGCAAGGAGAAGTTCGACTTCTCCACCTACCGCAACGACCAGATCGGCGTCTACGTGAAGTCCGACAGCAAGATCGGCGCCATCAAGGAGCCCAAGGACATCGCGGGGCTGAAGCTCATCGTGTCGGCCAGCACCAACCAGGAGCAGATCCTCCTGCGATGGAACAAGCAGAACGTCGCGGCCGGCCTGAAACCGATCGAGATCCAGTACTACGACGACGATGTGGTGCAGCGCCTGGCGATCCAGTCGGGCCGCGCCGATGCCTATGTCGGCCCCAATGCCATTGCGGCCTATGAAGCACGCGACGGCAAGACCCGGCTCGCCGGCCTGTTCTCCGGCGGCTGGCCGCTGAACGCCGAGATCGCGGTGACCTCGCGCAAGGGCTCGGGCATCGCCGAGGCCATCACGGTCGCGCTGAACGCGCAGATCAAGAACGGCAACTATGCGAAGGCGCTGTCGCGCTGGAACCTGGGCTCCGAGGCGATCGAGGTGGCGCGCACCAATCCGCCCGGCCTGCCTAAGAACTGAGGCCGCGAAACCATGTCTTTCAAAAGCAAGGCCGGTGCACTGGCAGCCTTCGGCCTGATGGCCGTGACGATGGCGCACGCCGCCGACAAGTTCGACTTCAGCGCCGAGCAACGCGGCCGCCTGCACACGGGCAAGGACGCCGAAGCGGTCAACGCCATTCCGCCAAGTTTCAAGTTCGTGAAGGACGGCGTGCTGACCATCGCGATCGCGCCGTTCGCGCCGCCCATCTCCACCTACGCCACCGATGCGAAAACCGTCGTCGGCTTCGACCCGGACTTCGCGCACCTCATTGCCGAGTCGCTGGGCCTGAAGCTCGAACTGCAGCCCGTCGCCTGGGCCGACTGGCCGCTCGGCCTGAGTTCGGGCAAGTACGACGCGGTGATCTCCAACGTGGGCGTGACCGAACAGCGCAAGGAGAAGTTCGACTTCTCCACCTACCGGCTCGGCCTGCACGGCTTCTACGTGCGCAGGGACAGCGCGATCCAGTCGATCAGGGAGCCGAAGGACGTGGCGGGGCTGAAGCTCACGACCGGCGCCGGTACCAACCAGGAACGCATCCTGCTCGAATGGGACCGCCAGAACGTTGCCGCGGGCCTGAAGCCGATCGCGATCCAGTACTTCGACGACGACGTGACCCGCTGGCTGGCGGTGACCACGAAGCGCGTCGATGCCAACTTCAACCCCAACGCACCGCAGGCCTACGAGGCGGCCAAGAACGGACAGCTGCGGCTGGTCGGTACGGTGAATGCGGGCTGGCCGCTGAAGTCGGACGTGGCGATCGCCACGCGAAAGGGCAGCGGCCTCGCCGCGGCGCTGAGCACCGCGGCCAACAACCTGATCCGCAACGGCACCTACGGCAAGGCGCTCGCGCGCTGGAGCTTGACGGAGGAGGCCTTGCCGAAGTCCGAGATCAATCCGCCCGGCCTGCCGAAGTTCTGAGATGAAACCTTGCTTTTCTGTTCGTCGCGTTGTTGTGTTTGACGTTCGTTGTTCAGGGCGCGATCACGCCGACGGTGTGCTCTGCTCCGCGAATGTCCCCCGGCGCGGCCTAGGGCCGCGTGCCTCCTCCTTTATTTCGCTGCGCAGAGCACACCGCCAGCGTGATCGCTCAGAGCACTTGTTGATCGGCCGCAAACCAGCAGCGTGCCCTCGTGCACAGGGCACCGGGTGCTCCCCGCAGCGAAATAAAGGAGGAGCGAAGCGGGGGACATTCGCGGAGGGGAGTACCCGGTGTCCTGTGCACGCACCCCGAATGCACGCACCTCGAATGCACGCGCTGTCACGGGTTGTGCAAACCACCATGGAAAGCTGAGACCACCGTGGCCATTCATCACATCGGTTTCCTCACACCCGGCAACTATGCCGAGGCGAATCCGCTGGCCGGCCTCGAAGCGGCGCTGAAGCTGTTCGAGTTCGGCGAGCAGCGCGGCTTCGACAGTGCCTGGGTGCGGCAGCGCCACCTGGAGCGCGGCGTGTCTTCGGCCACGACCATCCTGGCCGCGGCCACGCAGCGCACGCGCCGCATCGAGCTCGGCGCCGCGGTGATCCAGATGGGCTATGAAAACCCGTTCCGCCTCGCCGAAGACCTGGCCACCGTCGACGTGCTCTCGCGCGGCCGGCTGCAGGTGGGCCTGAGCGCGGGCGTGCCGCCGCACGGCGCACTGCTCGGCAGCCGCTTCTACGACGCGGCGCCGAACACCATCGACTTCACGCACCAGCGCGTCGCGCGCCTGCGGGCCAACCTCGAAGACGTGCTGCTCGGCGACGACGACACCTTCGTCGAGTCCGCCGGCGGGCGTGTGCGTCCGCGCGTGCAACCTTATGCGCCCGGTCTCGTCGATCGCCTCTGGTACGGCGGCGGCTCGCTGCGTTCGGCCGAATGGGCAGGACGCAACGGCTTCAACCTGCTGCTCGGCAATGTGCTCTCGGGCGAGACCACGGACGATTTTCTGCAGGCCCAGTCGGCCCTCATCGCGCGCTACCGCGCCAGCGAGACCGGCGCGCGTGCGGGAAGGGTGGCGCTGGGCCGCGTGATCGTGCCGCTCGACAGCGCCGACGCCGCAACGCGCCGGCGCTACCGCGAGTTCGCGGCGGGCCGTGTCGAGCGCACGCTGGCGCCGCAGGGCGAACGGCGCACGCTCTTCGCGACCGACCTCGTCGGCACGTCGGACGAGATCCTGGAGCGGCTGCGCAAGGACCCGGTGCTGCCGCAAGTGAGCGAACTGCGCGTGGAGCTGCCCTACAACTTCAGCAGCAGCGAGTACGAACAGATCCTGGACGACCTGGCCTGCCGCATCGCGCCGGCGCTGGGCTGGCGAACGCCCGCAGATTCGGTGCCTGAAGAAGAAGCACTGGAAGCGGGTTAGCGGCCGGATTGGAGATGAGTTCGAGGTGAGTCGGAGTCGGGTTGTCCTCCTGGCCAATCCGAGGGACGACTTTGGCGAGCCTTCGGGCTCGCTTTTTTTTAATCAGCGCGGCTGCAGCTGCTCCCGCAAGATCCGCCGGATCTCCAGAATGGCCAGCGGATTTTCCTGCACGCTGTGTGCCGACCGGATGACCCGCTCGGAGGCCGTGCCGTCGAGATGCGCGCTCTCATAGGGCACGATGCCGTCGCTCGACTCGGCCTGCGGCACACCCGGCGTGTCGTTGCCGATGATCGAATGAAAGCGCACGCGCGGGTTCATCGGCAGGCCCGAGGACAGCTGCACGAAGGGATCGCGGTCGCTCAGGTTGTCGATGCTGTTGGGTATGCGCAGCGGTTCCGAGCCCTGCGTGCTGGGCGCGATGCGCATCAGCTCGCGGGAGATGTCGTTCAGCTGCCCCAGCATCGCCACCGGCAGCGTGACGAGGTTGGCCACCCAGCGCGAGATGCGGTTGTTGGCGAACGGGGTGCCGCGGTGCGGCGAGGCGATGAAGATCGCATGGCCGACCTGCGGCAAGGGCTCGAAACGCAGATAGGGCGCAAGCCGCTGCTCGATGCGTTCCTGCTGCGCACCCTGCATGGGGTAGCTCTCGAGCAATGCTTCCCACAGCGTGTCTTCCGACGAAGACACCAGCAGGCGCGACAGCACGCCGCCCATGCTGTGCCCGATCAGCGTGATGTTGCGCGAGGCCTCGGTCTGGCCCGTGGGGTCGAAGTGCGCAATCGTCTGCGTGATGGCCTGGCGGATCGCCAGGTTGTTGAGCGGCAGCGGCGCGTTCGTCGGGTAGTAGACCTGCCAGACCTGGTAGCGGCGGCGCAGTGTCTCGTCGCCCAGCACCTCGTTGGCCACGTTGATCCAGGCCTCGGGGCTGCTCGCGAGCCCGTGCAGCATGATGATCGTGCGCCGGTTCGGGTCGTAGGGCTGCATCAGGTAGATGTGCGGCCGGGTGAGGCCTTCCGCGCTGCCCAGCAGGCTGCGCAGGGCCTGGCGTGCGAAGTCGGAGCGCGCGAGCCAGAGGCCGTAGCCCGAGGTGAAATTGGCCGCGAGCGGAATGTCCTGCTCCGCGAGCCGGGTCGTCGACGTGCGGTAGGGGTCGAACACCATGATGCGCGCCGTGCGCGTGGCCAGCACCTGGCGCAGGTCGGCGCCTTCGAAGCCGATGAGCGCGGTGAGCCCGGGGAACGGCATCTCGCTGTAGGGCGGCGGCGTGTCGTCGTCGCCGGCCTTGCCGGTGGACCGGGGCGGGATGGCCGGCTGGTTCGTGGCCACCACCAGCTCGGCGCCGAAGCCGTCGCGCCGGTAGGTGTTGCGCAGTCCCGAGAAGGTGAGCGAGGCGGCCGGAATCAGCGCCTGCGGCACCGGGTCGTCGGGCCGCAGTTCGAGCGCGGACAGGTCGGTGTCGATGCGCCAGTCGCCCACCTGCGGCACGCGCGGCAGCGCGTTGTCGTCGGTGCGGCCGTCCTGGCGATAGCGGCTGAACAGGCCGGTGATGGCCTGCTGCACCGCGTAGTTGTAGTAGTCGCGCACCTGCGTCTGCCGGTCTTCGAAGGCGCGATCGCGCGGCTTGCGCGCGGTGAAGAAGAGGTAGGCGTAGGCGTGGCGGGCGGTTTCGAGCCAGGCCTCGATGGTCGAAGCCGCGGGCGGCTCGCTCGCGGCGACACCGCGGCTGCCGGCCAATGCACGCTGCAGCCACACCTCGGACAGTGCGGACAGCCGCTGCTCGTCGGTGAGGCCGGGCGAGTCGGCCAGGGCCCGCCGGCAGGCCTGGTCGTTGCCGGCGCACAGGTCGGCGTCCGAGCCGATCACGCGCAGCACCTCCTGCGCCGAAGTGCTGAGCTTGCCGGTGGTGAGCACGTCCCCGCGACGCTGCGCGAGGTATTCGGCGGGCGAGATCGAACCGACCGTGACGCCTGCGCAACCGGCCAGCAGCAAGGCGCCGCACAACAGGGCCGGCAGCGGGAAGAAGCGCAGGCGCATCACGGAGCGGTTCTCGCAGCGACGCCAGGCACGCCGTGCCGGATGGCTTGCGAGAAGTCTTCCGCGTCGGGGCTCCTGTCGAAAGCACGCGCGCGTTCGGTGATGCGTCCGGCCGCGCGCAGCGCCTCCATGCCGTGGCCCGGCGTGAGTCCGCCCACGTCGTGGAGGTAGTCGGGCAGGTAGCCCGAGGCCAGCAGCCGGTAGTCCATCGGCAGGCCCGGGACGACGCGCTTCGCGAGGTCGTACACGATGGTGGTGCAGTTGGCGGTGAGCGTGTTGTAGAAACTCGGCGCACGCACCAGCGCCGCACCCTCGCCGAGGTAGGCGAGGAACAGCGAGCGCATCTCGGCTTGCGGCAGACGGACGCGGTACATGTAGACGTCTTCCCCGCGCACGTTGGTGCGCACGCGCAGCACGTCGCGCTCGTCGGCCGCGACGAGGCTGGTCTCGAACTGCCTGAAGAAGCCGCCGACGGACGAAAAGCTCTCGCCGCGCTCCTTGCGGATCTCGATGGAGAAGGTGACGAACTGGCCGTCGTCGAAGCCGAAGGAGACGAGCGTGTGGGCAATGGCCGGGCCGCTCCAGTAGGAGAGGGCCACGTCGACCGAGCGAATGCGGTCGAGGTCGTAGCGGCGGGTTTCCCAGCGCTGCGTGTAGTCGGTGTCGCTGCGCCAGTCGAAGTTGCGCACGTTCTCCATCGTGACCACGTTGCCGTCGATGCGGGAGACGAGCTGGCGCGCCACGTCGTCGGCCCAGGCGCGGTTCTGCGAGGGCTGGATGCTGCCCCACCATCCGAGCAGCACCGCGAACCCCACGGCGTAGGACAGAAGAGGGCGTGTGGCCTTGCCGCGCCACAGCAGCACGATGGCGGCGAGGCCGAAGCCGCCCCACAGCACTGCGGCGGCGATCTTGAGGAGGGCGGGCGCCGGCAGCTGGTACCAGAGGGCTGCACAGGCCCATGCGGCCGACAGCAGGATGACGAGCGACACCGCAAGGCGGCCGGAAAATTGCAGGAGGATTCGGATCATTGAACGAGGCATGTGGGAGCCGGCCGATCGGCTCTTTCGAGGCGCTCGATTCTCGTCGAGTTATCTCCATCCGTAACGGGTAAGCGAACTGTCAGAAAGCCCACACACAGTGAATCGGCACACGGTCCCTGCTGGCCGGTGTGCCGCCCGTTCGCACGCGCAGTTGCGATGCAAGAAGACCAACAAGGAGACCTCTTCATGAACTTGCGCAAATCCGCGCCGGCTTTCGCACGCCCATCGGTTTCATACCGTGCAGTACTGAATTCGTATGCGGTCGCTGCGGCCGCGGCCGCGTCGGTGCTGGCGGCCGGATGCGCCGGCGGTGGCCGGACCTCGACCCTCGACCCCTCGGGCACCGCGCAGCCGGCCGTGCCGGTGGTGAGCGTGAACACCCTGCGAGGCTCGACGAAGGACGTGTCGGTGGAGTTCCACGAAGGAACCAACATGGCCGCCGCGCCGTCGCCCGACGGCAAGCGCATCGCCTTCACCGCGATGGGGGCGCTGTGGACCCTTCCCATCGGCGGCGGCACCGCGACGCGCATCACGGGCTGGGACATGGAGCCGACCGCACCGGTGTGGTCGCCCAGCGGCAGCCTGATCGCATTCCAGAACTACGACGCGGAGGGCAACTACCACCTCTGGGTCGTTCGGCCGAACGGCGCCGACCTGCGGCGTGTCACGACCGGCCCTTACGACGACCGCGAACCGGCATGGACGCCGGACGGCAACGGGCTGGTCTTCGCGTCGGACCGCAGCAACGATGGCCAGTACAAGATCTGGCGCGTGTCGCTGAACGAGGCGAACTACACGCCCCTCACCTCGGGCCCCGGCGCCGAAAGCAACCCGGCCATCTCGCCCGACGGCAGGCAGCTGGCCTTCGTGGACACGGCGCGTGTCTTCACCCGGCCGATCGGCGGCACGGAGGCGCCGACGCTGATCGGCGCCGGCACCATGCCTGCGTGGGCGCCCGACGGATCGGGCCTGGTGTTCCAGACCGATCGCAAGACACTGAGCGTGGGCGGCAAGGACGCAGTGGCCAACGAGGACTTCTTTCCGTTCCCGGTCCGCTACATGGCGGATGGCCGCTTCATGTACACGGCGGACGGAAAGATCAGGATCCGCAGCGCCACCGGCGGCGATCCGGCCGACGTGCCGTTCAGCGCAACGCTGACCGTTCGCCGGCCGGCCATCAACAAACAGAAGGACCGCGGCTTCAACGTCATGGGGCCGCAGCCGGTGCGCGGGATCAGCGGGCCGGTGATCTCGCCCGACGGACAGAGCGTGGCCTTCGTTGCACTGAACGACGTGTGGGTGATGAAGATCGGGCAGGCGCCCGTGCGGCTCACCAACGACACGGCGCGCGACGGCAGTCCGCAGTTCACGCCCGACGGGCGCTCGGTCTACTTCTCGACCGAGAAAGGCAATGCAGGCGCACTGGCCATCGACCAGGTCGAGATCGCCTCGAAGCGCCGCACGCGGCTGGCGGCCATTCCTGCCAGGTCGATGGTCACGCCGAAGATGTCGCCCGCCGGGGACCGCATCGCCTACACCACGGGCTCGGGCCAGCTCGAGATCTGGGACATGGCCTCGCGCACGCCCCAGGCCGTGATTGCGCAAGTGAGCTCGCAGGTCGGCACGCCGTCGTGGCTGCCGGACGGAAAGAAGGTGGTGCTGGTCGACAACGAGCGCATGAACAACCGCTTCCGCGAGGGCTACAACAAGCTGCGCGTGATCGACATCGCAGGCAAGACCGGCACCTTCCATCCAGTGGCCGAAGTGCCGCGGCAGATCTCGGACCGGGAGGAGGGCGCCGCGACCGTCTCGCCGGACGGCACCAAGGTGGCCTTCATCATGGATTCGGTGCTGCACGTCATGCCGCTCAAGGCCGACGGCTCGCCCGCCGGCCCCGCGGTGGCGATCACGAAGGAGGCCGCGGACCTGCCTTCATGGGCCGGGGATTCGCGCACCATCCTCTACAAGGCGACCGAGAAGCTGAAGACCATCGGCGCCGACGGCTCCGGCGCGAAGGAGGTGCCCCTGAACCTCACGTGGACGCAGGCCGTCGGGACCGGGACAACGGTCATCCGCGCAGGCCGCCTGTGGGACGGCAACAGCGAGACCTTGCAAACCGACGTGGACATCGTGATCGGCGGCAACCGCATCACCGCGATCCGGCCGCACGATGCATCGGCCGCCCGCACCGCGACCCGGTACATCGACGCGTCGGCGTTCACCGTCATGCCGGGCCTGTGGGACCCGCACTTCCATCCGCTCACGCTCTACCAGGGCGGTCAGTTCGGGCAGGTCGCGGCATCGATGCTGGCCTACGGCATCACCTCGACGCAATCGGTCGCCGGCCCGCTGCACCAGAGCATCGAGATGCGCGAAGCGCTGGACGCGGGCAACCTGGTCGGCCCGCGTGTGTTCGCCTCGCCGCCGTTGTGGGAAGGCAACCGGCTTTTCTACAGCTTTGCGCGGACCCTGCGCACGCCCGAGGTGGCCGACCTGGAGATCGCCAAGGCGAAGGCGATGGGTGTCGACTACCTGAAGTCGTATGTGCGCGCACCGATCCCGATCATGGCGAAGATCGCGCAGGCCGGGCTCGACATGGGCATCCCCACGGGCACGCACATGCTGGCGCCGGGTGCGGCGGCCGGCATTGGCGGCACGACGCACCTGTCGGCGACGCAGCGCATGGGTTATGGCTGGTCGAAGTCGATCGGCGGCTTCACCTACCAGGATGCCTACGACCTGCACGCGAAGTCGGATTTCCGCCTGGTCGACACCCTGTTCTCGTCGCTCGCGCTGGTGGGGCAGGACGCCTCGATGGTCGGCGACGACCGCTACAAGCTGCTGATTCCGCCGAATTTCCTGACGGGCCTGACCGGCACGGCAGCACCAACCAGCGCCGTGCTGCAGGGCGTTCGCAAGGACGCCGAGCAATCGGCCAAGGTGCAGCGTGCCGGCGGCCTGCTGGCCATCGGCACCGACACGCCGCTGGTCGCGCCGGGCATTGCGCTGCATACCAACCTGCGCGCGGCGGGCATGGTCGCATCCAACCACCAGGCGCTGCAGGACGTGACCCTCAACGCCGCGAAGATGAGCCGCGTGGACCAGGACCTGGGCACGGTGGAGGTCGGCAAGCTGGCCGACCTGGTGATCGTGCGCGGCAATCCGCTGCAGGACCTCCGGGCCGCGGCGGCCGTCGAGTACGTGGTGAAGAACGGCGTGAGCCTGTCGCTCGCCGAGATCCTCGCGCCGTTCCGCACGCCGGTGGCCTTGGGCGAACGCAGGAAGGCGGTGGTTGCGTACGACAGGATGTGCCGGGCCGATCCGCACCACTGCGCGGACATGAACCACGCGGACTGACGGGGGCCATGTTGGGCGCTCTGCTGTTCAGGGCGCGCTCACGCCGACGGTGTGCTCTGCTCCGCGAATGTCCCCCGGCGCGGCCTAGGGCCGCAGGCCTCCTCCTTTATTTCGCTGCGCAGAGCACACCATCGGCGTGATCGTTCRGAGCACTKGTTGATCAGCCCGCACAAGCGCTGCGCCTCTCGTGCACAGGGCACCGGGTGCTCCCCGCAGCGAAATAAAGGAGGAGCGAAGCGGGGGACATTCGCGGAGGGGAGTACCCGGTGTCCTGTGCACGCGCCCCGAATGAGTCCGCTTTGCGAGCCTACAACTGGTAGGTCACCAGCTTGAAGTCCGGATCCTCGGGAAAGGACTTCACGGCAAAGCCCAGCCGGCGCACCAGCTTCAGCATGTCGGGGTTGTTGGCGAGCACAAGGCCGTCGATTTCYGCAAGGCCCCTGTCGCGCGCGACGTCGATGATGCTTTCCATCAGGCGCGAGCCGATGCCCTTGCCGCTKAACTCGTCGGCCACCACCAGCGAGAACTCGCAGCTGGTCTGGTCGGGGTTGGTGATGTAGCGCGACACGCCCACGATGTGCTCGGTGTCGAGGATGGTGCCGTCGGGCGCGTTGTGGCGCTCCATCACCACCGCGACCAACGCCATTTCGCGGTCGTAGTCGATCAGCGTGAAGCGCGAGAGCATCGACGGCGGCAGCTCGTGGAAGCGCGAGACGAACCGGAACCAGCGGCTCTCGGGCGACAGGCCCTGCACCAGCGCCTGCAGCATCTGGGCATCGTTCGGATGCACCGGCCGCACGGTGTAGATGTCGCCGCCCGTGCCAGGAAGGGGCCATTCGCGCCGGTAGCGTGCCGGGTACGGCATGATGGCCAGGTGCTGGTAGCCGCTGCCCACGTGGCCCGCCACCGCCTGCGGGCTGCTGTCGACCACGATGCGCGCATCGACCGAGACGGCGCCCGACTCGTCCACGATGATGGGGTTGATGTCCATCTCGCGCAGCTCGGGCAGCTCGCACACCATCTCGGACACGCGCAGCAGCACGTCTTCCAGCGCCTCCATGTCCACCGGGTTCGCGCCGCGCCATTCGCCCAGCGTCTCGGCCACGCGCGAGCGTTCGATCAGCCGCCGTGCCAGGAACTGGTTGAGCGGCGGCAGCTCCATCGCGCGGTCGTTCATGAGCTCGATCATGGTGCCGCCCGCGCCGAACACGATGATCGGTCCGAAGGGCTGGTCGGTCACGAGGCCGACGTAGATCTCGCGCCCGCGCCGCGCCCGCACCATCTTCTGCACGGTCACGCCGTTGATGCGCGCCTCGGGGGCGAGACGCGCCACGCGTTCCATCATCTCGACGTAGGTGTCGCGTGCGCCGGTGCCGTTCATCACGTTGAGCGCCACGCCCTCGACATCGGACTTGTGGCTGATGTCGGGCGAATCGATCTTGAGCGCCACCGGAAAGCCCAGCTGCGTGGCGATCATCATGGCCTCGCTGGCGCTGCGTGCGAGCAGCGTGCGCGTGATCGGGATGTGAAAGCACGACAGCAGCGACTTCGACTCCATCTCGGTCAGCACCTTGCGGCGCTCGGCCAGCACGCTTTCGATCAGCAGGCGGGCGCCTTCGATGTCGGGCTTGGCCAGTGCCGACAACGGTGGCGGCGTCTGCTGCAGCAGCTGCTGGTTCTGATAGAAGGCTGCGATGTTGCCGAAGGCACCGACGGCCGCCTCGGGTGTGCGAAAGCTCGCAATGGTGGCCTCGGCCAGCACGGCGCGCGCATTGCCGACGGACGAATCGCCCATCCAGCATGCGAGCAGCGGCTTGTTCATCGGCCGCGGAATGTCGGCCAGCGCGCGCGCCGTGGCGGCCGCGTCGGCGCCGGCCTTGGGGGAGAAGATGGCCAGCACGCCGTCGACCTGGCTGTCGGCCGAGGCGGCGTCGATGGCGGCGCGGTAGTGCGCGGGCGTGGCGTCTTCCGAAAGATCGATCAGGTCGGCCAGCGACGCGAGCGGCGGCAGCGTCGGTTGCAGCAGCTTCTGCGCGGGCGCGGAGAGCTTGCCCAGGTGCAGGCCGATCTCGTTGATCCAGTCGGCTGCCAGCACGCCGGGGCCGCCGCCGTTGGTGACCACGGCGAGCCGCTTGCCCACGGGCCGGTAGCGCGAGGCCAGGCACTTGGCGGCCGAGAACAGCTCGACGAAGGAGCGCACCCGCACGGCGCCCGCCCGGCGCAGCGCGGCATCGAACACGTCGTCGCTGCCCACGATGGCGGCGCTGTGCGTCTGCGCCGCCTCGTTGCCGGCGGGCTTGCGCCCGGCCTTGAGCACCACCACCGGCTTGGCATGCGAGGCCGAACGCAGCGCGCTCATGAAGCGGCGTGCATCCGAGATGCCTTCGAGGTACACGATGATGCTGTGGGTGGCCTGGTCGTTGGCGAGGAAGTCCAGCACCTGCGGAATGTCCACCGAGGTGTACGGCCCCAGCGACACCACGCTGGAAAAGCCGACCCCGTTCTGCCGCGCCCAGTCGAGCATCGATGCGGTGAGCGCGCCCGACTGCGACACCAGCGCGAGCGGCCCGGCCTTGGCCAGCGGCCCGGCGACGCTGGCGTTCAGATGCAGCAGCGGGCGCTGGAAGCCCAGCGAATTGGGCCCGAGCAGGTGCACGCCTTCGCGGCGCGCGATCTTGCGCCACTGGCTGGCCTGGTCGGCCGCGATGCCGCTGGAGACGACCACGGCGGCGCTGCAGCCGATGCGCCCGGCGATCTCCAGTGCGGCCGCGACATCCTGCGGTGCGAGCGCGATGAGGGCGAGGTCGGCATGGGTCTGCGCCAGTTCCTCGAGCGTGCCCTTGGTGCGCACATCGAGAAAGCGCAGCGTGCCGTCGAAGCGGTCGGCCCGGAAGGCTTCGCGCAGGAGGCGACCCGACGCCGTCTGGCCGCCGGGGTCATTGGCGTTGCCGACGAAGGCCACGGCGGAGGCTGGCGCGAAAAGCGGCGTCAGGAAATGCTTGTCCATGCCCTAGTTTGCACCCATCGCCGGGGCCTGTGCGGGCTCCTGTACACTCCGGCCTCCATGTCGTGCTTCCAACTCCACACCGCATCCGACGCCGCCCGCATGGGCTGCATGATGCTGCCTGCACTCCCGCAGGCGATGGATGCACGAATGATTACCAGCATTACCACCGCGGCCACCTGAGCACGCGCAGGTGGCCGTTCCGGCAGCCACCTGGTGAATCGCTCTTCCTCCCGAACGAATGAAACCCAGCTCTGGCAGCTGGGTTTTTTGTTTTTTGTCCGGAGAAGTCCATGTACCGCGATCCAGTCCAGTCCCTTCAGCCCCTTCACAGCTTCCCCGTGGCCATGCGCGCGCTGCGCGTGGGCATGATCGGCATCGGCACCGTGGGCTCCGGCACCTTCCGCGTGCTGGCCCGCAACCAGGCCGAGATTGCCGGCCGGKCAGGGCGGCCGATCGAGATGGTGATCGTGGCCGCGCGCAACCTGGCGCGGGCGGCCGGCGTCGTCGGCGAAAGCGTCCCGTTGACCGACGATCCGATGCACGTCGCCACCCACCCCGACGTGGACGTGGTGGTGGAAGTGGCCGGCGGCACCGGCCCGGCGCGCGACTGGGTGCTGGCCGCCATCGCGCACGGCAAGCACGTGGTCACGGCCAACAAGGCGCTGCTGGCGGAGCATGGCGCCGAGATCTTCGCGGCCGCGCGGCAGCATGGCGTGGCGGTGGCGTACGAAGGCGCGGTGGCGGTCAGCATCCCCATCGTCAAGGCGCTGCGCGAGGGTCTCACGGCCAACCGCATCGAATGGGTGGCCGGCATCATCAACGGCACCACCAATTTCATCCTCAGCAAGATGCGCGACGAGGGCCTGGACTTCGCCGCCGCGCTCGCGCAGGCGCAGGCCCTGGGCTATGCCGAGGCCGATCCGGCGTTCGACATCGAAGGCATCGACGCGGCGCACAAGCTCACGCTGCTGGCCGCCAATGCGTTCGGCGCGCCGGTGCGGTTCGCCGATGTGCAGGTGGAAGGCATCACCGCGCTGCAGAGGATCGACGTGGCCTGCGCAGAACAGCTGGGCTTTCGCATCAAGCTGCTGGGCATGGCACGCCGGCGGGAAGAGGGCGTGGAGCTGCGCGTGCAACCTGCGCTGGTGCCCGCCTCGCACCTGATGGCGCATGTGAACGGGTCGATGAACGGCATCATGGTCAAGGGCGACGCGTCGGGCGTGACGATGTACTACGGCGCCGGGGCCGGTTCGGAGCAGACGGCATCGGCCGTGATCGCCGACCTGGTGGACGTCGCGCGGCTCGATGGCACCCATGCGGCGCAGCGCGTGCCGCACCTGGGTTTCCATGCGCATGCGATGAGCGCCCTGCCGGTGCTGCCGCGCGCCGCGGTGCGCACCTCGCACTACCTGCGGGTGCCCGTGCATGCGGCGAGCCGGATCGAAGCGGTGGCCGCCCTGTTGGCGGGGCAGCAGGTGCCTGTGCGCCAGGTGATGCTGGCGACGGAACGGCCGGAAACGGGACCGCAGGTGCTGGTGCTGACAGGCCTTGCGGCGCAAGGCACGGTCGACCTGGCCGTGCACGCGCTGCAGGCGCATCCGGCGGTGGCCGGACCGGTAACGGCGCTGCGGGTGGAAGAACTCGGCGGTTGAAACCGGCTTTCGGCGTCAAGGACCGACGGCCATCTGCAGGGTCGCATTCGCAGCCGCGGCGGCGGGGGGCGATACCAACACCTCGGCCTGGGCCCTGGCGGACGCGCAGCGACCGTAGCTGTCGTCGAACCGCACGATGTCGTCCTCGCCCAGGTAGCTGCCGGTCTGCACCTCGATCACCTCCAGCATCGTCTTGCCCGGATTCTCGAGCCGGTGGATGGCGCCCGACGGCAGGTAGATCGACTCGTTCTCCCGGACCAGCGTGACCTGGCCGTCGCAGGTAGCCCTGGCTGTTCCCTGAACCACCACCCAGTGTTCGGCGCGGTGGTGGTGCATCTGGAGCGAGAGCTTGGCGCCGGGCTTGACGGTGAGGCGCTTGACCTGAAAGCGCGCGCCGATGTCGATGCAGTCGTAGGCACCCCAGGGCCGCACCACGCGGCGATGCTCGGTCGCTTCGGCCCGTCCCTCCAGCGCGAGCATCCGCACGACATCCGCGACCTGCTCGGCACAGCCCGCGCCCGCCACCAGCACGGCGTCCGGCGTGTCCACGATGAACAGGTTTTCGGTGCCCAGCGCCACCACCGGCCGGTGGGGCGCGTGGATGAAGGTGTTGCGCGCGTGCAGGGCGCTGGCCTTGCCGCTCAGGCGGTTGCCGGCGTCGTCCGCCGGCTGCAGGTTCGCCACCGCGTTCCAGCTGCCGACGTCGCTCCAGGCGCCTTCGAACTTCACGACCGCGATGTCCTTGTGCTTCTCCAGGACCGCGTAGTCGATGCTGTCGCTGCGGCAGGCCTCGAAGGCATCGCGGTCGAGCCGCACGAAGCTGCCGTCGATCGAGACGGCCGCGGTTGCGCGTTCGCAGGCCTGCAGGATGTCGGGTGCGTGCGCCCGCAGGGCCTCGATCAGGGTGCGGGCCTGCACGAGGAAGATGCCGGCATTCCAGGCGTAGCCCCCCTGCAGGATCAGCGACGCGGCCACGGCGGCCGTGGGCTTCTCGACGAAGCGCACCACGGCATGGCTGCAGCCGTCGGCCAATGCTTCGCCCGCCTCGATGTAGCCGTAGGCGGTGCTCGGGAAGCTGGGCGCCACGCCGAAGGTGACGATGCGCCCGGCCAGCGCGGCCTCGATGCCGCCGCGCACGGTCTTCGCGAACAGCGCCGTGTCGGGAACGTGATGGTCGGACGGCGCGAACAGCAGCAGGTCGTCCCTGCCGGCCAGCAGGGCCGCCGCAGCCATTGCGGCCGCGGTGCTGCGCGGGACCGGCTCGAGAATCTGCCGGCCGGTGGAGCGGGTGTTCTCGACCGTTTCCCGCACCAGGAAGCGGTGGTCTTCCGACGCGATGCAGGTGATGTCGGTGTTCAGGCTGCCGAGCCGTTCCAGCGTGAGCTGCAACAGGCTCTTGCCGCCGATCAGCGGCGCGAACTGCTTCGGAAGCGCCTTGCGGGACAAGGGCCACAGGCGCGTGCCGCTGCCGCCGCAGAGAACGACGGGGTGAATGGCGGGCGTGTTCATGGGGTGCCTCCGATGTGAATGTGCAGCCGCTCAGATCTGGCCGGTGTGGGCGGCAAGGCTCACGGCCTGGGCGCGCGAATGCACGTGCAGTTTCTTGTAGATGTTCTTGATGTGGGCATTGACGGTCTGCCCCGAGATTCCGAGCCTTGCGCCGATCTCCTCGGAGACGTAGCCCTGCGCCACGCAGCGCAGGATCTCGCGTTCCCGGGGCGTCAGGGCCGTCGCGTGCCGGACCGGATCCGCCGCCGGGGACTCCTCGATCTGGTGGCTCATCCGGGCCAGCAGCCGGCGCGCCAGCCTCGGCGTGATGGCCGCGCCGCCGTTGACGACCTGCAGCACCGCCTGGGCGAAGCTCTGGAGCCATGCGTCCTTGAGCAGGTAGCCCGTGGCGCCGAGCTCGAAGGCCTGCATCACATGGGCATCGTCCTCCAGCGCGGAGATCACGATGATCTCGCAGTTGGGGTGGTGCTCGCGGGCTTCGCGGATCAGGTCGAAACCCGTGCCGTCGCCCAGTCGCAGGTCCACCATCAGGACATCGAACTCGTGGGTGGCCAGCAGCCTGCGCCCGTCCCGCAGGCTGCCGGCCTGCGCTTCGAGCTGGATGCGCAGGTCGGACAGGAGCTCCTGCGCGATCACGCGGCGCATGAATTCGTCGTCGTCGATGAGCAGCACGCGAACCGGCGCGCCTTCCTGCCCCGTCAGGAAGTCGGGCCACAGCGGCGTGGCGGGCGGGCAGACGCCGTACGAGAATCCCGGGCGGCCGGGATCGGGCTTCCCGGACAGGTGCAACGCGGTATCGGTCATGGGATGTCTCCGGTTGGATATAGATGGGGTGCTGCGTCAGCCGGTGAGGCAGCGCAGCAGTTCCCGCTCGAAACGCAGCAGGATGGCGTTCTGGTCCAGTTCCTCTTCGGCGAACAGCCGGCCGGCTGCGCCCATCTCCTCTCGAGTCTGGCGCGATGCCGCAAGCCGAGCGATGGCCTCGGCCAGGGCTTGCGCATCGCCGGGTGCGATCACGAGGCCGCGCCCCGAGACCACATTGCTCAACTCGGTGCCGGCATGCGCTGTGACGATCACGGCCTTTCCGCTCGCGAGCATTCCGGCGAGCTTCGACGGCATGACCAGGTCCGCGGCGTCAGCGCGCTGGGGAAGCACGTGGATGTCGGCCATGCCCAGCAGTTCGTTGAGCCTGGCGGCGGGCTGCAGGTCCAGGAAATGGACGTTGCCCAGGCGGCTGCAGGCGGCCCGGAGCGGCGCGCGGCTCGGCCCATCGCCGCAGAAGACGAAATGGATGTGCCGCGCGGCGACCAGCAGGCGCGCTGCGTCGGCCAGCAACTCGATGCCCTGTTTGCTTCCCAGGCTTCCCGCATAGAGCACCACCACCGCATCGGGCGGAATCCCGAGCGCGATCCTGTAGTCGCCGGCCGGGCCCGGACGGATGGCGGCCACATCGACCCAGTTGGGGAACAGCACCAGCCGGTCTTCGGCGATGCCCTTGTCCTTCGCCTTGTCGATCATCGCGGCCGAGATGGTCGACACCCGGTTGAACCTGCTCAGCAGCCAGTGCTCCACCGACAGCGCGAAGCGGCGCACGCGCGCACCGCGCACCCATCCCAGGCCGAACGCAGCATCCACTTCGTAATCCTGGATGTGCAACCAGGACTTGATGCCGAGCATCTTCGAGAAGAAGAGAACGGCGGGCGCGCAGAAGATCGGCGGCTCCACCACGAACACCAGGTCCGGCTTCCAGCGGATCTGCGCGAAGAGCAGCGGAATGCTGGACAGCATGAACGAAAAGAGATGCGCCATGCGGGCCAGGGTCCGGGGCCGCGCGGGCACCCAGGTCGGCGCACGCCAGACCGTGATGCCGTTCCAGTTCGTCTTGCGGTAGCTCCAGGCCGAATGCCCTTCGAACACCTCCCAATGCGGAAAGGAGGGCGGTGCCGCGATCACGCGGACTTCGTGCCCCTTGGCGCTGAGCCATTGCGCCATCTCGCCCGAGTACTTGCCGATGCCGGTGAGTTCGGGCGTGAAGTTCATCGAATAGAGAAGGATTTTCAAGACGGCCTCTCAGCGTGGCGGACGAATCAGGCGGACGAACGGAAGGAACCCGAGCAACGAGCGCATCCGTATCTCGTACAGGAGAAAATCGAAGACGCAGGCAACGAAGAAAACGTAGTGCGGCTTGTCGGGAAAGATCGACACGACGACGCCGTATGAGAGCAGCCGCAGCACCACCTCCGCCAGCGCCCATCGGCCGAGGGAGCCCACCGGCGTATTGAGCGAGAGCACCGTTTCGTGGTGGACCGTGTAGGTTCTCAGCAGGAAATAGGGCGCCATGCAGAGAAAGATCTCGCGCGCCTCGCTCCACAGCTTCAGCAATGGCGCGGCGACCCACAAGAGACCCGCCAGCGCGACGAAGAGGGCGCAGCCGAGAAGAAAGGCATGCTTCGCCAATTGCAGCTTCGCCGCCGTGAAATTCCCGGCACTAGCATCCAGCATGGCGGGCGTCTTCGTGACGAGAAAGGACTGGACGAATTGCGAAGGCGCTTCCGCCAGCAGGAAGGCCAGCTTGAATGCGCCGACATAGGCCAGCGGCATGAAGAAAGCCACGATGAGCAGGTCCGACTTCCGAAGAAGAAAGATCAGCAGCGCATACACGGTCGCACTGCCTTGCGATGCGAGAGCTAGCGCATGCCGTCCGCGCGGCGGCGCGGCGCCCCTGGCCGTCATGAAGATCGCGGCGCACACGAGCGCAAAGGCGAACAGATTGATGAGGAGCAGGTTCGTCACGCTGAGGTCGAACCCCAGCGAGGCGAAGGCCACCACGCCCAGCACGAGGATGGTCGAGCGGATGCCGGCGTCCAGGTTGAGGAGGCCCGTGTAGCCCAGGCCACGGCCGTAGGCGAGGCGCAGGCTGCTGAACGCGAAGATCGCCAGTGTGGCCACGATCACCAGGAACGGTGCGCCGGTCGGCGGCAGGTGCTGGGCGCCCAGGACGGCGGCCATCAGCAGCGTCGCCAGCGGAAGACCGATCGCCAGCGTGCGCACGAGATCGCCGCGGAACACGCGCGGCGGCACGCTGGGCGCATTGCGCAGGAAGAGCAGGCCACTGCCCAGCGTTCCCACGACCAGCGCCACCTCCAGCACGGACTGGTAGACGGAATACTCGCCGAAGCGTTCGGGCGAGACCTTCGCCGCCATTAGGAAGACGGCCAGAAAGCCCGACAGATAGACGAAGAGCCGCGAAGCCAGCGCACCCAGGCCGAGAAGCTGCGCCATGCGCACACCGGGAAGGGCGAATGACGAGTCGGTTTTCATGGCGTGTGCCTGTGCCGGCGCTACTTCATGGCCCGGGCGTTTGCAACACGGCGCGCGTCGAACGCCCTTCGTGCGCGCGCGGTGACGCTGAACACCCGGTTCTTGGCGATGCGGGCCAGCAGCATCAGGTAGATCAGCGACGCCATCGTCCGCACGTGGCCGTGCAGCGCGGGCTGCATCGCCATCTTTGCGCTGCCCTGGAAGTGCAGGGCCAGCACGCGGACCGCTTCGCCGGTGGCGGTCGTCGTCAGGCAGGGGTGGCCRTCGACATCCTCGATGCGCTTGGCGCCGCCGCGCACGCGAAATTCGTTCGCGAGAAGGTTGCTGCCGCCATTGATGTTGTGATCGATCACCCCACCGTCGAGCACCCGGTTGATGGGGGCGGCATTGCCGGTCGCATGGGCCCACAGGTAGAGCAAGGTCATGTCCGAGACCCCGCCGCGCACGCCCTTGGCGGCGAACCGGGCGGCGATCTCGCGCAGTTTCTTCAGGCCCCCGGGTGTCGTGTAGGCGTCGAGCACATGGGCAACGAAATGAAGAAGCCCCGCCGATGTCCAGTAGCTGACGTGCGGCGATATCTGGCAGGGGTCCCATCCGTCCTGGAGGCGAAGGCAGGAGCCGGAGAAGTCCGCCGCTCCGACCAGGCGCCCGATGTGCTCGCCGATGCCCCGGAACAGCAGGACATCGCTGTCGATCAGCACGAACCTGCGGCACTCGGGATGGGCGCCGAGGTACTTCGCCAGAAGGAAGTAGCGCCGGAAGCAGACCTTCTCGAACTCGGGTGCATTGCTCGACAGGTGCACGTAGGCGTCGCGGAAGCGCGCGTAGTCGGGTCCCGCGTCCGTGCCCGAGAGCACGACCAGTTGTTCTCCGGCCAGCGCCGCGGACTCGCGGCACAGCAGGAGGGCCTTGTTCCAGCGGTCTTCCACGACGATGAAGGCGAGGGGTGAGTTCATGATGGGGCGATGAAGGATCAGGACTTGGACGCGGTGGCGCTCCGGACCAGCGCGACGTGTGCGGGAAGAAAGCGGAAATTGGCGTCCAGGGGCATCTCGAGCGTGAACAGTCCGCCCCGGGCGTTCGCATCGGCGATCCAGCCGCGCACCTGCGCGGCCGTGAATCGCGCCGGCGCCGGCCGGGCCCAGGACGCGCTGAGCGGCGTCAGCACGTGGAACGTGAGTTCGGACGGAGCGCCCGCGGGGTGCGGGGGCGGTTGCATGAACTCGCCGGCCATGAGGTTCTGACAAGGCGCCGACCTGATGCTGAAGCGCTCCGCGCCTTCGCCGGCATTGAAGGCGAGCCACCGCTGCGCCGCGCCGCTGCGCGCGGCGTTGCAGAACGCTCCCCAATCGCTCGCCGTCATGCCCACCGTGTTGTAGACGCCGTCGAACCACCAGCCCTTGGCGAGCGTGGCGTAGTGTTCGGACCAGCTCCTGATGACGACCGACCAGGCGGCGATGAAGCGCGCGGGCGGCGGCGACTGCTCGGAGACGTCGCCCAGGCACTCCATGAGGTAGCGGTCGCCCTGGGGTGCGCGAAACGGCAGGTAGAGGATCAGGGCGATGCCGTGGCGCTGCAGCGACCGGCCGATCTCGAGCGGCAGGTCCCGCGGCGGCCGGTTCCTGGCGCTGTCGGGGCACAGCACCTCCAGCGCGGAATTCGGCGCGATGAACTGACCGTTGTTCTGTCCGAGCGTCAGGATCAGGTGGGACGCCCGCATTTCCACCAGCGACGCCACGAAGGCCTCCACATCGAAGCGCCCGATGTCGGCGATGGATTGCTTGTCGGGCAGGTAATGCACCATCACGCCGAAGCCCGGTGTCGTCGTTCCCGGGGGCTGCATCTGCCCGGCCGCCGCCCCTGCACCCAGAACCAGTGCCGCGAGAAGGCGCCGCAGAAGGTTCGTGCGTTTGTTCATTGCATGGCCCGGGTGAACGGAACAGCCCTGCGCTTGAGCGTGAGATAACTCGCCGCGACCGCGCCGGGCGTGCAGGAATCGGCATGCGGCCAGACGGGGTGCACGTGCCGGTGCATGGCGAGGTACTGCGAGAGCCCGCCGAGATCGCAGGGCGCGCTGCCGATGAAGAAGCCGTAGCCGGCAAAGAGCTCCTTGTGCACCGGAATGTCGGAGAGCAGCAGCGGCACGCCCAGGGTGGCCGCCTCGGCGGCGGAGAGATTGAAGCCTTCGAAGGTGGACAGCGAGATGAAGGCGGTCGCGCCGATGTAGAGGCGGATCAGCTCCTCGTGCGAGACCAGTCCCCGGTGCCGGATGGCGCCGCGAAGCTCGGGTGCCATGGCCGCGATCATCCTTTCGACATCGGCCGCGCCGTTGCCGGTGATGTAGAGACAGTCGACGAGGCCTTCGCGCTTCATGCGTTCGAACAGCTTCAGGATGCCGCCGAAGTTCTTGTGCGGGTAGTAGTGATAGGCCGCGATCAGGTACCTCGAGCCGTCCTCCGCGGTGCCGCCACGGGCCGCGTCGCGGGCTGCGTCCACCGGATTGAAGATGACCGTTGCACGCTCGCAGCGCATGAAGTGCTTCTCGAAGTCCTGCTGGCTGCTCTTGCTGATGAAGACGACGTCCGCAGCGCTGCGCGCAGCGCGCCGCAGGTTCCAGTCGAGCCACAGGCGCTTGGTGCGGCTGAAGTACTGCGGATAGGCCTTGTACTGAAGATCGTGGATGACGACGATCGAATCCCGGTGCCGTCCGAACAGCGTGAAGGGCAGGAAATAGTTGGGGAACAGCGAGAAGACCCGCTCGCCGGACACCACCGACCGGATCCGGTAGAAGTTGTAGAGCAGCGTGTCCAGCAGGAAGCGGCTGATCCCCAGCCGCCGCGCGGCGTCGTAGAGGCGAGGGTGCCGTTCGCTGATCGAGCGGACCTGGTCGCGCGAGGACAGGCGCATGCTCCTGAGCAGGACTTCGGAGACGTTCAGCACGCCGCCCGCCGCCTTGTTGAGCCGGATGGTGTCGTAGAAGAGGTAGGTGGACATGAGGGTGCTCACGCTGTCTCGATGCCGCGCCGCGCGGCACTGCGATTCAACCGGCGAGCCCGCGCGCTCAAGATGCCGGCGACGAGCGCCGCGATCAGGCCCGAAGCCGCGAAGGCCCCCCACCCGAGGATGGGACCGCGCATGAACGGCACATAGGCGGCCAGCAGCACCAGGGCGCAGAGGTAGGCGCCGGACACCGCGCGGCGCGGGTCGATCGCCTTGTCCACCACGCGGAAGCAGGCCGAGATCACGAAGCCCAGCATCAGGGGACCCAGCAGCCCGAAATCGAAATACGCCGTCGTGAACGGCGGCAGGGAAAGATTGCTCTGCGAGAAATTGCCCAGGATGCCCGGCCATCCGAGCGGATCGAAATCCGGGAACATCTTCAGGTCGCGCGGCAGGAAGAAGGAGAAGGCCGACAGCAGGTAGCGCCCGAGCCCGAGGTCGGGCTCAGGCACCCGCTCCAGGATGCCGGCAACGATGAACATGGCGTCGAAATCCTGGCTGTAGGGAAAGGTCGAGAGCGATTCCCCCCAGAAGCTCCCGCGCGACACCAGGTTCAGCACCGGGCCGAGGCCTGCGATGGCGGCGAAGATCACCCCGGCCAGCAACCAGCGCCTGCTGCGCCCGAAGCCATGGATGAAGAGCGGCAGCAGGCCGATCAGCAGGATCTGCCGCGCCGTGTTGACCGGGTTCGCCGCGATGGCGGCCAGCGCGAACGCCAGGCCCGCGGCGCACCATGCCCACAGCGTCCGCTGGCGAAATGCGTGGATCGCCAGCGCCACGAAACACACCAGCACGATGAGCTTCGGCAGCGTGGAGTAGACGATGAAGTCGACGGGAAAGTTGATCTCGGCCCCCAGGCCCGCGATGCCGCGCGCCACGAAGTTGAGGTCGGGGCGAACGAACAGCGACGCGAAAGCCGCGAGAGCGCAACCCAGCAGAACGAGAAGGGGGTGGGCCACGCCGACGGCGCGCGGACCTGTCCGCCTGGCCATCCCCGAAGGCGCATCGGGCACCCCGAAACGTGCGGCTTCCACGCCCGCCATGTACAGCAGCAGGAGCACCAATGCCTGCGTGTGCGCTGCCGCGCCCAGGACGCCGACCTCCCAGAAGTCGACATCGGCGGCGATCTGCATCGCCGGAGCCAGCGAAAAATAGGTCAGGATCGTCACGTAGTGGATCAACAGGAACACGCTGCCTCCCGGGGCGCCGAGCATCGCGAGCTGGACCACGGTCAGCACGCTCAAGGCGGCGTAGCCCCACACGGGATCGACCAGCCCGCACAGGAATGCGCAGGCGATGCCGAACCAGAAGGCGAGGGCTCTCATGGCTTATGCGTGCTCGATCTCTTCCGAGAACCGGGCGGCCGTCTGATAGTCCGCATAGGTGCGGCGAAGCCCTTCGGCCAGTGGCACCGTGGGATGCCATCCGAAGGCGGCGGCGCGCGACACATCCAGCAGCTTTCGGGGTGCGCCGTCCGGCTGGGCCAGGTCGTAGCGGATGCTGCCCTCGTAGCCGACGACCTCGCGGACGAGCTCGACCAGCTCGGCGATCGAGATATCCTCCCCGGTGCCGAGGTTGATGTGTCCGCGCATCGGGTCGGTGTTCTGCTCGTAGGCGCTGCGCGACAGGCTCATGACCTCGAGGCAACCCCGGACCATGTCGTCGACATAGAGAAACTCGCGCCTCGCCCGGCCGCTGCCCCAGATCAGCACGCTGGGCGTCTTGCTGATCTTGGCCAGGTGAAAGCGCTGGATCAACGCGGGAACGACGTGGCTGTTCTCGAGGTGGTAGTTATCGCCGGGCCCATACAGGTTGCTCGGCATCACGCTGCGGTAGTCGACGCCGTGGGTCGCGCCGTACTGCCGGTTGTAGCTCTCGCAGAGCTTGATGCCCGCGATCTTGGCGATCGCGTAGGGCTCGTTCGTCGGCTCCAGTTTGCCGCCGAGCAGGGCCTCTTCGCGGATCGGCTGGTCGGCGAGCCGCGGATAAATGCAGCTCGAGCCGAGGAACAGCAGCCGCTTGACGCCGGCAAGAAAGGCCTGGTGCGTGACGTTCGCCGCGATCAGGAGGTTCTCGTAGATGAACTGCGCGGGATAGGTCATGTTGGCGTGAATGCCTCCGACCCTGGCCGCCGCCAGGTAGACCTGGTCGACGGGCTCTGCCGCGAAGAAACGAGCCACGGCCGCCTGGTCGAGCAGGTCGAGCTCCGCATGGCTGCGGGTGACGACTTCCTGGCCCGACTCGCGCAGACACCTCGTGAGCGTCTGCCCCACCAATCCGCGATGACCTGCAACAAAGATACGCATATGTTCTTTCGGTGAAGGGTTGATGTTTCAGGGAGGGGAAACCGGAACGGGGCGCTGCCTAGCGGGAGCCGCGTGCGCGGGCCACGACGGCGAAGGTCTTCAGCAGGATCAGCAGGTCGCCGTGCAGGGACAGCGTGACGACGTACTCCGCATCCATGGCGGCACGGCGCCGGTAGCTCACCTCGTTGCGCCCGCTGATTTGCCAGAGCCCGGTGATGCCCGGCCGCACGGCGCAGTAGTGGTCCCAATAGACGCCGTAGAGCTCCTTCTGGGCGAACATGCAGGGCCGTGGACCGACCATGCTCATGTCGCCCCGGAGCACGTTCCAGAACTGCGGGAACTCGTCGATGCTGTACTTGCGCAGGAAAGCGCCGAAGCGGGTGATGCGCGGGTCGTGTTCGAGCTTCTGGAACTTCTGCCATTCCCGGCGCGCGGCCTCGTTCTCGCGCAGGTGCCGGGCCAGCACCATGTCCGCATCGGGCACCATGGTGCGGAACTTGTAGAACCGGAAGACCTTGCCGTCCTTGCCATAGCGCGGCTGCATGTAGATCGCCGGCGAGCCGGATGTCAGCCGCACGCCGAGCCATATCAGCGCATAGGCCCAGCCGAGGAACACGAAGAAGGAACCCGCCATCAGGATGTCGGCGGCGCGCTTCTCGAACTGGAGCAGCCGCGAGTCGCCGACCCATGCGGTGGTTGTTGTGGTGGTGGCGGCCGCCGCCCGCACGGGCGGCGTCGACGAGTGCAGGGTGTTCATGATGGGGCGTGCTCCGGCTCGATGCGCTTCGGAACGACCGTCTCGGGGCCTTCGATGGCATAGGCAGGCTCGCGGAAACGGTAGCTGCCGTAGCCGTAGTCGTAGTTGCCGTAGCGGCGCTGCGTGATGTCCACCGCGTTGAAGACCACGCCGTGGAATGCCGCTCCCACGTGCGCCAGCCGCCTGGCGCTTTCCAGCAGCTCGCCCATTTCGCTGTCGCCGGCGCGGGCCACCAGCAGTACCGTGCCCATGCAGGGCGCCATCGCGGTCGTCTCGGAAGCGAGCAGCGCGGGCGGTGCGTCGATGACCACCGCGTCGTAGCGTGCGGACAGCAGGGCGAGCACCTGGGCGAAGGCGTCGCAGGTCATCAGGCTGGCCGGATCGGAGGTCGGCCGGCCGGCGGTCATCACGTCGAGATGGGGCAGCACCTGGTGGTGGATCGCCCGCTCGAACGGCATGCCGTCCGCAATGACGTCCGCGAGCCCGTTCTTGCGGGGCAACCCGAAATGCCCGGCCAGGTTGCCCCGGCGCAGGTCGGCATCGATCAGGAGCACGCGCTTGCCCGACGTTGCGAGCAGGGTCGCGAAGTTCGACGAAACGAAGCTCTTGCCGGCGCCGGGCGTGGCGCTCGTGATCAGGATCCTGTTGTTCGGCGCCCCGAGCATCGTGAACTTGAGCGCCGTGCGCAGGCGGCGCAATCCCTCGAGGGCAGGATCGTCGAGGTGAAGCGCCGCCAGCACCTTGATGCCCGGCTTGCCCTTCGCGACGGCGCGCTCGAGCAGGCGTTGCCGGCGGCTCAGTGCGATCGAGCTGTAGACATCGAGCCCGGTACGGAGCTCGATCTCGGTCGGGCTCGCGATGGTGCTCTTCAGCGATTTGCGCAGAAGCGCCGCCACCCCCGAAAGGAACAGCCCTGCCGCCAGTGCGAGCGCCATGACGATCACGCCCTTCGGACGGATCGGCTTCTCCGGCAGCATGGCCGGGTCGAGCACGTGGACGTTGCCGATCCTTCCTTCCCTGGCAAGGCGCATCTGCAGCGAGCTGTTCAGCAGCGATGCATAGAGGTCGGTGTTGACCTTGATGTCCCTTTGCATGCGCAGCGTGTTCTGCTGCAGCATGGGCATGCGGCGGATGCGCCCGTCCACGGCGCCGAGTTCCTTCCTGAGGGAGGCGATCTGCGCATCCACCGTCACCACGCTGGGGTGCAGGTTGGTGAGGCGTCCCGACAACTCGAGCCGTTTCTGCCGGGCGTCCAGCAGCTTTGCCTGCAGGTCGACGTTCTGGGACAGGGCGTTGCGGGCCTCGTCGTCGAGGCTRATCGTTCCGTTCTGGTTGCGGTACTGGTTGTAGGTGTCCTCGGACTGCTCGAGCTGCTCCCTGAGCTTGGGCAGTTCGGAGCCGAGAAAGCTCACGGCGCGTTCGGCCTGCGCCGTCTTCTGGTCGATGTTCTGCCGTACGTAGAGGCGCGCGACCTCGTTGAGCAGGTCGGTCAGCTGCGCGCGGTCGCCGGCCTGCCAGCTCACATCGATCACGCCGGACTGCTTGCCCCTCTCGACCACGCGCAGGTCGTTCTGCAGGCCGAGCAGGGTGAGCTGCTTCGACTTGCGCACCAGCTCGAAGGCGCCGCCGGGCTGCGCGTCGAAGGAGGCCACCAGCAGGTGCAGCCTGCCGGCATGGGTGTCGGCATCGAGCGGCACGCCGACCGTGCCCCGCAGCGGCGTCGCGAGCTTCGGATGGGTCAGGGTGTAGGCGCCGTCGCTGCCCGCAATCAGCAGGAAGCGCGTGCCCTCGAGCGTCGCCGGTACGTCCATCTGCGGCACCGAGATCCGTTCGATGCCCGAGACATGGTTGCCGAAACCCGCGATGCCCGGCGTGGAGAGCTCGTTCGCATAGCGCGCCATGAACGCGCCGAGGAGCGGGATGTAGTGGGGTTGCGCGGTGATGAACAGGCGGGTGTTCTCGATGGCCTGCCCGAGCACCGCGCGCGACTTCAGGATCTCGGCCTCGCCGGAGGTCGGCGTCTTCGCGGCCAGGGTGTTGCCGTTGGCGTCGCCGGGAAAATTGCCGCCTCCGCGCTCCGCATCCTCGACCTGGATCAGCACATTCGCCTCGTACACCCGGGGCCCCAGCAGCGCATAGCCCAGGCCCAGCGAGAGCGCCGCAGCGGTGATCGCGGCGATCAGCCACCGGTTGTCGAGGAACAGGTCGATGTTTTCCTTCAACCTGGCGGCTTGCGGCGGGTCGAAGTCGGCACCCGGAGGTGCGAGAAGCGGAGGTTGCCAACGCGCAGTCATGGGATTCACCTTTTTTCGTGTTGCCGGGCGGGCGTTCACCGGCGGGCGGTGTCGCGAACGAGATTGACGACCTGGGCCGCAGGCAGGATCAGGCTGAAGACCCGGCTCCACGAGACCAGCGGCACGTGATCGACGTAGATGACGTCGCGCGGCTTCAGCTCGAAGCGATCCGCCAGTGCGAGAGCGACCGGGTTGCGTGCGTCGAGGTTGTAGATTTCCTGCCGATCGGGGTCCTCGGACGAATTGCGGACCACGTAGATCTGGCCGGGGCTGGAGGTCGCGTGGTCGAGGCCGCCCGCATCGCCCAGTGCCTCGTTGAGGCTCAGGCGGCCGTTGCGCATGAGCAGGCCGGCGGGCCGCTGGATCTCGCCCATCACATAGACCCGGCTGTCGTCGCGGGTGCCGACATTCACGATGTCGCCGTTCTGCAGCGGGATGCGGTTGCCGTCGACGCCCAGGCGCTGCAGCATCGGGAGGTCGATCAATACCGTGCGGTCGCGCCGCGTCAGCGTCACCCGCGAGCGGTCGCCGATGGGGGTGATGCTGCCCGCCCTGTTGATGGCCTCGGACAGCGTCATCGGCAGGTCCGTGAAGATCTGGATGCCCGGCGTGCGAACCTCGCCTTCGACGTAGGCCCGCTGGCTGCGGAACGACTGGATCCGGACGGTGACCTGCGGGCTCTTGATGTAGGCACCGATGCGCCGCGAGATCAGTTCGGACGCGCCGGTCTCGGTCAGGCCCTGCACCTTCGTTCGCCCGATGTAGGGAAAGCTGATCTCGCCCGCGGCGTCGACGATGAAGCCGGGCGCCACGGTCACGCCCGTCGGGTCCGTCTGCTGGGCGATCACCGCGCCCGCATTGGGCAGCAGCTCGGGGTGGTCGTAGACGATGATGCCGACCACATCTCCCGGCCCGATGGTGTAGACCGGCGCCTTGTTGAAGAGCGCCTGCACATCCGCGGGGATGCCGGTCGTGCGCTTGCCTGCCTGGGCACGGATCAGCTCGGGCGTGATGGGGATCACTTTCCCGTCGGCGCCGGACGACGCCCCGTTACTCGACAAGGGCCCGGGCGATCCGTAGCCTGGTATCCCGCCGCAGCCGAACAGCCCGAGCGACAGCAGCAGGGCCATGGCCATGTATCGGAATCGCTGGTCGGCACGAATGAGGGCAGACAGGACGCGCGTTCCGCGTGGCAGGGGGGCTGGATCGGGATGTTGCATGAGAGTCTCCTTGACGGCCGGGAATCGGGTTCGGGGTTCGGATCAGGGCGCGGCCCATGTGGCGGGCAGGGCGCGTCCGGTGCCGGCGAGCGGACGGTTCGGGCTGCGCTGCTCGGCGCCGGCGCCGAAGCAGCGGTCGACGACCCAGTCGCCGACCGACGCGAGGAACAGCTGCTGTCCCTTCAGCGTGCAGACGGTGTGGTCGACGTCCCGCATGAATTCGTAATGCAGGGCTTGCGCGAACGGCTCGCGCCGGAAGGCGCCGAGCTGGTCGCGGTCGTGGTCGCAGACGTGCAGCGAGCCCGAATACAGCAGCTGCACCGCCACCTTCCGCTCGACCAGGCGCTTCATGGCCGCGCCGAACCAGGCAGCGTTGACTTCGGGCGGCCTTCTTTCCGCCAGGAAGCCGGGCAGCGGTTTCGTCGAATGGCTGCGCAGCAGGTGACGCTGGAGCCAGCGCTTGGCCTTGCCCGGGAAGGACGGGTGCGCGGGCGCGGCCAGGGCACGCCGCACCGTGCGCTCCCAGCGTGCGCGCCGCTCCGGAAAGGCATAGCCGTCGAACAGCGAGAGCGCCACCACGCGCGTGTCCGCCACGGCTGCCGAGATGGCGTGCTGCACACCCGAACACATGCCGACGATCACGAACTGCCGGATGCCCAGCATGCTTTCGACCAGGTCCATGCTGGCCTGCAGGTCGTGCATCGCACGGGTCTGCAGGTCGTGCGCCATGTCGGATGCGTCGCTGTCCCCGACGCCGCCCAGGTCGAAGCGCAGGCTGCTCACGCCGCGCTCGGCGAGCACATGCGCCAGCTTGACGTTGATGCGGCGCGGCCCGACCCGGTGGTTGGCGCCCATGTTGAACATCAGGCAGGCGACGTTGGCCGGCACCTGGTGCATGGGAATGGTGACCATGCCCATCAGTGCGTCCCCGGGGCCGAAGCGGACCGGGCTTTGCGTCATGTCATTCATGGAGAGCACCCTGCAAGCGGTTGAGCGCGTCGGCCGGAACCATGGCGCTGTTGGGATAGGGGTCGGAGGTCCAGTCGAGCCGGTGCTGGAAATAGGCGAGCCGCACCGGCATGTGGCGCGACTGCTGTTCGGCTGCCCATTGCGCCGTCTGCTCGTCGTCGGGCGCCGTCAGGACCAGGGTGTCGTGCAGGGCCGTGAGCGGGAGCGACTCGGGCACGAGCGCGCCGAGCTGTGCGCGCAACGCGGGCGAGAGCGACGTGCCGAGGGCCTCCTCGGGCAGCGCGTCGGGCTCGCGCACAAGGCTGCGGCGCCAGGCGAGGTCGGGAATGCAGAAGGTCGTGTCGATCGCGGCGACATGCTGTTCGCGCAGCAGGCGCGCATAGCGCCGGCCGTCGATCACCGGCTCCCACAGCACCAGCCGCACCGGGTCGCAGCGCCCGTTGCGCGCCGCCAGCACGGCCAGGGTCGCACCGAGCCGCGCGCCGATCCAGACGATGTGGCTTCCCGGCGCCCGCCGGCGCAGTTCTTCGTGCGCCGAGCACAGGTCGCGCCGCCAGCCTTCGAGCTCTCCGTCGCCTTCGTCGCCCGGCGAGTCGCCCGAGCCGTGGAAGTCGAAGCGCAGCGTGGCGATGTGCGCCCGCGCGAGGCGCTCGGCCAGCACCTTGAAGAAGCGATGGGTGCGCAGGCCCTCCTGTCCGAAGGGCGGGCAGACCAGCACCGCGGTGTCCCCGGGCTGTGCCTCGGCAGCGGCATGGAACACGCCGAAGACCTGGCGCGAGGCCGGTCCGAACATGAATGGATGGGCGTTCATGCGCAGGCCTCCACCGCCGGGCGCGGTGCACCGGCACGGGCGTGCGTCTGCCGCCATTCCGCGAGCGAGCCGACGCTGTCCATGCGCAAGGGCGCGGGCCGCAGCGCGATCCACAGCGTGCGGCCGGCGATCGGCACCTCGACGCCGCGGCAGTCCGGCGCCAGGCCCACCTCGAAAAGCCCCGTCGGCACGATCAGTCCGAGGCCGATGGCCTTGAGGCAGGCTTCCTTGCGTGTCCAGCAGGTCAGGAAGGCGCAGTCGCGGTCGCCGGCGGGCAAGGCGGCGAGTGCTTCGTTCTCGCTGCGCGTGAAATGCCGCGCGGCCAGCGCGAGTGCATCGGGCACCGGGCGCAGCTGCTCGACGTCGGCGCCCAACGGGCCGCGCCCTCCGATGGCGATCAGGCCGAGTCCCTGGCTGTGGCTCAACGAAAAACGGACGTACGGCCAGCCGGACAGCGAAGGCTTGCCGAACGCGGTGCGGGCAAAGCGCAGCGTCTCGGCGCGCTCGCCTGTCTGCTCGGCCAGCGCGTACCGCAGCGCAACGTGCGCAGCCACGAAGCGCTGGCGGTCGATGGCGAAACGGAGTTGCGCGGCACGCGCGCGTTCCTCGTCGGACAGGATCTGCCCGGCCACGGGGCCGCTGCAGTCATCCAGCTCGAGATACCGGCAGACCGGCGCCTCGACAGAAGAATGGGCAAATACCACGTGTCCCATGATCGATCACCCCTTGCGCAGCCAGCCGCCGAAGGCGCGGCTCAGCAGGCCTTCGCCATGCGCTGTGTCCTTGAGATTGCCGAGATCCGGGAGGTCGGCGTGGTCCGGCGCGGCGTGCCCGGACAGCGCGATCTGGCCGAGGTTCTCGAACAGGTAGCGGCGCGGATCCACGCGGTAGCCCAGTGCCTGCTCGGTCTGCTGGATCGCCCGCAGCACGAGCAGCGAATCTCCGCCGAGGTCGAAGAAGTTGTCGCTCGCGCGGATCTCGTTGACGTCGATCCCGATCACGGAGGCCCAGATCTGCGCGAGCTGGGCGTGCTCCGGATTCAGCAGGACGTCCTTCCCATCCTTCGCACCGGCGGCCCCATTCGCGTCCGCCGTAGCCTTGAGCGGATCGACGGCGGCGAGCTTGCGCAGGTAGAGGGCGCTGGGGGAGCCCTCCTCGGCAGCGAGGTAGGCCAGCGTCGCCTCGGGACGATCGACGACCCTGTGCAGCAGTTCGAGATAGCGGTCGCGCAGGTGGGCCCCGGTCTCGCGCAGGTACACGTCCGCGTTGTAGATCAGGGCGCCTTCCAGGCCCTGCACCTTGTCCATCAGCCAGACGCCGATATCGTCGGTGGCGCCGTGCTGCATCAGGTGCATCTGGCGGGTCTGCAGGCTGCCGATCCGGCGCGCGCGGTCGCGTGCGTCCTGGAACGAGAACATCGATTGGTAGGGGCCGACCGTCCTGATCTGGCCGCCGAAGCAGGGCTCCGCCATCAGGGCCTCGAACGGCACCTGCTGATAGTTCATCAGCGCCAGCAACTCCTGCTTCACGTAGCGCATGAAGTCCGGGAGCGACTGGTGGAGGTCGACCTGCAGCGAGACCGGCAGAACGTTGTTGAAGATGCCCATCACGTCTTCGGTCTCGGGCTGCTGCCGGCCCCGCACCGGGTTCGCGATGACGATGGCATCGGAGCCGATGACCCGGCTCATGGTGAGCGCATAGACGCCGAAGGTCAGCATGCTCAGCGTCACGTCCATGTCGCGGGCGGCCTTGCGCAGTTGCTGCGTGGTCGCCAGGTCGATGCGGATCCACTGGGCGCCGCCCTGGCCGCTCTTGCCTGCGCGCCGCGGCATGTCCGTGTTCGGCAGGCGGGGCAGGGGTGCGCTGGCGAAGCGCTGCCGCCAGAATTCGAGCTGTTCCTCGAAAGCCGGCTCCTGCATCCATTTCGCCAGCCACTCGGCGTAGTCGCCGTGCGTGGTGGCGAGCGCGGGCAGCGTGTGCGGCCGTCCGCGCTCCGACGCGTCGTAGATGGCCGAGAGTTCGCGCTGGAGCAGGTCGAAGGACCAGCCGTCCCAGATCAGGTGATGCGGCACGAACACGAAGACATGGTCGTGTTCGTCGAGCCGGAACACCGCGGCGTGGAACATCGGCGCACGGTGAATGTCGATCTGCCGGTCGGCGAGCTCCTGCATGCGATCGGCCAGCTCGGCTTCGCGCTGGTCGGCCGGCAGGTGGCGCAGGTCGACGAAGGGCAGCGAGAACTCCACCGACTCCGAGATCAACTGGGCCGGCTTGCCCGTGTGCGGGTCGGTGCCCATGCGGGTGCGCATCGCGGGCTGGCGGCGGATGATTTCCTTGAACGCCGCCTCGAAGCGCTTCGCATCGAAACTGCCGAGCAGCCGATGCGCGGAGGGTGCGTTGTAGACGGAGCGGCCCGGATGCAGGTCCTCCATGAAGCGGATGCGTTCCTGCGACGGCGTCAGCGGGGCCGTCCTGCGGTCGATGCGGCAGGGCAGCGGCGCCTGCGCGCCGGCGCCCGCACCCAGCAGGCCTTCGACGACGACGGCCAGCCGCTCGGCCGTGGGCGCCTCGAACAGCGAACGCAGCGGCAGCGTGATCTGGAACTCGCGGCTCAGCAGCGTGCTCAGGCGCGCGGCGAGCAGCGAATGGCCGCCCACCGTGAAGAAGTCGTCCCGCATGTCCAGGCCCGGCAGGCTCAGCACCTGTTCCATGGCCGCGAGCACCTTGCGTTCGCATTCGTTGCGCGGCCCGGCGCCGCGCCGCGCCTCTTCGCGCGAGACCGCCTGCGGCGCCGGCAGCGAGACCCGGTCGACCTTGCCGTTCGGCAAGGTGGGCAGCGTCTTGAGCGCCACCACATGCTGCGGCAGCATGAAGGCCGGCAGGTGCTCGCGCAGGTGCAGCATCAGCGCATCGAGGTTGAAATCGACGCCGGGGGTCATCGCGAGGTAGGCCACCAGCCGGACATCGCCGGGAACGTCCTCGCGCGCCACGACCACGCTGCGCGAGACGCCGGCGACCTCGCAGCAGCGGGCCTCGATCTCGCCGGGTTCGATGCGGTAGCCGCGGACCTTGAGCTGGAAGTCGAGCCGGCCCAGATGTTCGATCAGCCCGTCGTTGCGCCAGCGGCCGCGGTCGCCGGTGCGGTAGACCGTTTTCGCGGCGCCCAGGATGCGAACCGGGACGAAGCGCTCGGCGGTGAGTTCGGGGCGGTCGAGGTAGCCCGGCGCGAGGCCCGCGCCCGCGATGCAGATTTCGCCCGGCACGCCGATCGGGCAGGGCTGCAGGTCGGCGTCCAGGATCCAGATCTCGGTGTTGTCGACGGGCTGGCCGATCGACACGCCGCGCGACGCGACCACCTCGGGGACCACTTGCCAGGCGGTGGAATACACCGTGGTCTCGGTCGGGCCGTACCCGTTCCAGAGTGCGCAGCGATCGCACAGCGCGTAGGCAAGGCTGGGCCGCAGCGCCTCGCCGCCGATCCAGCCGCGAAAGCCCGGGGCGCCTTGCCACTCGGCATCGAGCAGCAGCTGCCACATGCCGGGCGTGGCCTGCAGGAAGGTGATCCGCTCCTCTTCGAGCAGCTTGCGCAGGCGGTTGCCGTCCATGGCCGTTTCGCGCTGCACCATCAGGATCTCTGCACCCGTCGCCAGCGGCAGCAGCAGGTCGGGGACCGCCATGTCGAACGACAGGGTCGTCACCGCGGCGATCCGGTCGCTGGCGTTCATGCCGGATTTCTTCTCCATCCACTGGAGCAGGTTCGCCACCGACCGGTGCACGGCGCCCACGCCCTTGGGCAGGCCGGTCGACCCCGAGGTGTAGATCACATAGGCGATGTCGTCGGGACCCGCGTCGCCGTCGCCCGGCGGCAGGGCCTCGGCGGGCGCCTGCTGCCAGGCGATGTCGCGGTCGATCTCGAACACATGCTCGGCCGCGTCGGCGCGCCAGCTGCGCGGCGCCGCCACGACGTCCGACGAGGTCAGCAGCAGGCCGAGGCCGGCGTCCCTGGCGTAGTGGTCGAGCCGCGCCTGCGGAAATGCGGGATCGAGCGGCACGTAGCCGGCCCCCGTCTTCAGCACGGCCAGCAGCGAGACGATCATCTCGAGGCTGCGCTCCAGGCACAGACCCACGCGCTGGCCGCGGCGGACACCGCGCGCGCGCAGCGCATGCGCCAGGCGGTTGGACAGTGCATCGAGCTCGGCGTAGCTGCAGCATCGCGCACCGTCGCGCACCGCGGGGCTGTCGGGCTGCAGCGGCACGCGCGCCAGGAAGCCGGTGAGCGCATGGGGGGCGCCTTTCAGCGCGGTGGGCGGCGGCTGCAGCGCGAGCAGCGCCTGCGTGGCTTCGGACGACAGCACTTCGAGCCGGCCGATCGCCTCGCCCGGGTTGCCCACGGCCGAGCGAAGCACGCACTCGAACATGTCCAGCCAGCGCTGCACGCTGGCCTCGTCGAACAGGTCGGTGTTGTACTGGGCCTCGACCTGCAGCCCGCCGTCGAGGGGCCGGAGGTTCAGGAAGAGTTCGGAGTTCTCGTACTGGCGCGGGATCGTGTCCTGCGCGACGTCGAGGCCCGAGAAGGTCTGCGCGCTGCTGGCGACGTCGGGGTCGACGTTGAACATCACGCTCACGAGCGGCAGCCGGCTCGGGTCCCGCTGGAGCGACAGCTTGCCCAGCAGCGTGCCGTAGGTGAGCGCCTGGTGCTCGAAGGCGTCGAGCACGGTGGTGCTGCATTCGCCCATCAGGGCGTCGAAGCGCAACTGGGAACGTGCGGCGAAACGCAGCGGCAGCAGGTTCACGCAGTGACCCACAAGGCCGGGCATGTCGCGCGCGAGCTGGCCCGACGCGGGGACGCCGACCACGATGTCGTCCTGGCCGGTGAGGCGGTGCAGCGTCGCGACGAAGCCGCTGAGCAGGCCCGCGAACAGGCTGACGCCGGTCTTCGCGCTCGTCGAGCGCAAGGTGCTCACGAGGCGGCGGTCGAGCAGGCGTTCGGTGCGCCGCGAGCCGAAGGTGCGCACGGCCGGGCGCGGATGGTCCAGCGGGAGCTCCAGCACGGGCAAGGTGCCGCCGGAGAAGCGCTCCAGCCAGTAGTCCACATGCGCCTGCATGTCGGGATGCGCGGCGTCCTCGGCCTCGTCCGCGCCGAAGTCCGCAAACAGGGGCGGCGCCTTGAGCGGCAGCCCGTCGCCGGTCTGCTCCGCATAGAGATGGCCGAGCTGCTCGGTGATGACCATCCAGGACCAGCCGTCGCAGACCACGTGGTGGGCCGACATGACGAGTTCGTGTTCGGTATCGCCCAGCCGGCACAGCACCGCGCGGAACAGCGGGCCGTGCTCCAGCGCGAAAGGCGTGCACACCGCCGCGTCGTGTGCGGTCTTCAGCGCCTGCGCACGGGCTTCGGGCGCGAGGCCGCTCAGGTCCTGCTGCGCCAGCGCATCCGCGCCGGCGTGGCCGACCAGCATGCAGCTGCCGTCCGGCGAAATCGTGGCGCGCAGCGACTGGTGGCGCTCGATCAGGCGGGCGACGGCCCGCGCCAGCGCGTGCCGGTCGAGCGGCCCGCGCAGGCGCAGCACCACCGAGTCGTTGTAGGCCAGCGAAGCCTCGGTGCTCATCGTCGCGCCGAGCCAGATCTCGCGTTGCGATTCCGTCGTCGGGATGACGCACTCGATGAAGCTGCCGACGGCGGAGGGGCGAAGAACGGCGTTCATGCTGCGGCCTTTTCGTTGAGGTGGCTGGGGGCCGGGGTGTCCGGCACGTACCAGAAGGGCTGGCCGTCGACATCGCGGGCGAGGATCGAGCCGTCTTCGCAGGGCTTGCGGACGTCGAAGCCCGCGACGGCCGCCGCGCGGCGCGGCAGGAAGCCGGATTCCTGCATCTCGGCGACCGACTCCTTGAATGCGCGCTGGATGACCTCGATGTCCTGGGCGCTGTGCGCGCTCGTCAGGAAGCACGGGAAGTTGTCGAGGATGTGCACGCCGCGGCTGCGCATCATGGCGAACAGGAGGTCCTGCAGCGGGTGGTCTTCGAGCCAGTTCACGCGCCAGAGCGAGGCGAAGTGCCGGATCGCGATCGGTGCACCGACTTCGACGCACCAGACCGTGAGTTCGTCGGCCATCGCGGTGGTGGTCGCCGTGAGCCCGGTCTGCAGCGCCGGCCCGGCCTGCTTCAGGTGCTCGAGCGATGCCTTGGCCGCCGCCAGCGCCAGCGGATGCCGCACGAAGGTGCCGGCGAAGTAGGTCACGCCGACGCCCGGGATCGAGTCGTCCCCGTACTGCCAGCCGCCGCCGTCGAGTGCATCCATGAACTCGCGCTTCCCGGCGATCACGCCGACCGGGAAGCCGCCGCCGATCACCTTGCCGTAGGTGGCCAAGTCGGCGCGCACGCCGAAGAGTTCCTGGGCACCGCCCAGGGCCGTGCGGAAGCCGGTGATGACCTCGTCGAAGATGAGGCAGACGCCGTTCTGCGCGGTGATGGCGCGCACCTCCTGCAGGAACTCGCGCGGCTGGAAGTCGGGGCGGCGGCTCTGCACCGGCTCGACCAGCACGGCGGCGAGGTCGTCGGCGTTCTCGCGGATGAATGCCAGCGCTTCCGGCGTGCCGTAGTCGAGCACGCGGATGTCGCCGAACATGCCGCTCATCACGCCCGGTGCGGCCGAGAGTCCCTTGCCCCCGCGGCCGGCGCGCACCAGCACCTCGTCGAAGGTGCCGTGGTAGGAGCCGGTGAACACCACCGCGGTGCTGCGGCCCGTGACCGTGCGCGCGATGCGCAGCGCCGCCATCACGGCCTCGGAGCCGGTGTTGCAAAGGCCTGCGCGATCGCAGCCCGTCAGTTCGCAGACCAGGCCGGTGACCTCGGCCGCCAGCGGATGCTGCGGCCCGATCTCGTAGCCGGCGTCGAGCTGCCGCCGCACGGCGTCCAGCACGAAGTCCGGCTGCCAGCCGAACATGTTCACGCCGAAGCCGTTGAGCGCATCGACGTATTCGTTGCCGTCGATGTCCCAGAGCTTCGAGCCCTTCGAGCGCTCGATGACGATCTGGTAGGTGATCTCCTTGGTCAGCGGCCGGAAGCCGTTGACCACGCGGGGGTCAGCCATGTGAGGCCGATTCGCCTCGGTGAACTGCTTGCTCTTCTGCGTGCGCTCCACATAGCGCCGCATGAAGGTCGCCAGCCGGGCCTTCTGCCGGGCGCTCGGCTCGGTGGTGCGCTGGGTGTGGATCCTGGCGATGGCGCCGAAGGCCTTCGACACGTCGTAGCGCACCGGCTCGCGTTTTTCCTCGGGCGGCTGGGCACTTGCGGGTGCGGCGGGCGCAGCCTGCACCGGCATGGGCATGACGGGAACGGCCGCTGCGGAGCCCGACAGCAGGGCGAGTTGCTGGCGCATGAGCTCCATCTGCTGTGCGATCACCCGCGACAGCGGGTCGGCCGCGAGCTCGTTGCCCTGGGGCGCCGCGGACGGCAGCGCCGCAGGCACGGGCAGCGGCCGGACTGCAGCCTCTGCCACGGGCACCGCAGCGGTCGCGGCCTCGGCGGCCACTGGCGCCGACACCGGCTCGGGCGGCAGGCTCTGCTGGAGGAATGCGGACAGCGTGTCGAAGTTTCGATAGCTTTCCATCAGCTGCCTGAAGCTGAGGTTGACCTTGAAACGCTTCTTGATCTGCGTGGCGGCCTGGGTCAGCGTGAGCGAATCCAGTCCGAGTTCGCCGAAGGGCGCTTGCCCCTCGGCATTCGCCATGTCGATGCCGGAGATGTCCTCGAACAGGGCGCGCAGGCGCGCGTTCATGGACGGTGTTTGCGCGATGGGTGGAGGAAGAGGCGAAGGCGCTGCAACTGTCGTCACGGTCGGCTCCAGGGTTGTGGGGGGGATGGAAAGGGCAGGCATCACCGCGGGCGACAGCACGGCGGAGGTGTCCGCGATGTCGACCCAGAAACGCTTACGCTCGAACGGATAGGTGGGAAGGCGCACGCGCTGCGCGCCGGCACGGGGGGCGAGCCGCGACAGCGCGATGTCGGCGCCGCATGTCCACAGGCGGGCGAGCGCCAGGCGCAGCGTGCGGGTTTCGTCGGCCGGCTCGCCGTGCAGCAGGGAGACTGCCGTGGGGCCGCCGGACTTCGACTTCGGCAGGAGCTTGTCTGCGCCGTGCTGGCGCACCAGCGTGGCGAGCGTGTTGCGCGGGCCGACCTCCACGAAGACCGGATGGGCCGCCTGCGCCGCGGCGCTCTGCAGCGCCGGCGAAAAGCGCACGGTGCCGCGCAGGTGCCGGGCCCAGTAGGCGGCGCTGGTGGCTTCCGCGTCTTCGAGCCGCCGGCCCGTGAGCGTCGAGAAGATCGGAATCGCCGGCGCATGCAGCACGACCTTGCTCACCAGCGCCTCGAAGGGCGCCACGGCGTCGTCCATCATGGCGGAATGGAAGGCGTGCGAGGTCTGCAGCAGCCGGGTGGCGCTGCCTTCTTCTTCCAGCGATGCCTGAAGGGCGGCGATCGCATCGAAGGGTCCTGCGGCAACGCAGGCGTTCGGCCCGTTCTCGGCGGCGAGCGAGACCGAGGGCCCGAGCTTCGCCGTCAGTTCGGCGGCACCGAGGCGCACCGAGAGCATCGCGCCGGCCGGCAGGGCCTGCATCAGCGCACCGCGGCGGGCAACGAGCCGGGCGGCGTCTTCGAGCCGCATCACGCCCGCCAGCACGGCCGCGGCGAACTCACCGACGCTGTGGCCGATCAGCGCGTGAGGGCGCGCGCCCAGCGAAAGGAGCCGCCGCGCCAGCGCGTACTCGATCGCGAACAGCGCGGGCTGCGTGACCGCCGTGGGTGCCAGTGCGAGCGCATCGTCGGAAAACAGCCGGTCGCACAGGTCGAAGTCCAGCACGCCGGCGAAGGCGTTCAGGCAGTCGTCGAGCGCGGCGGCGAACAGCGGGTCGTTCGCATACAGGTCCTTGCCCATGCCCGCGTACTGGGCGCCCTGGCCCGGAAACATCAGCACGAGCTGCGAGGCATGCGAAGCCGCGCTGCCGCTGACGCGCCACGGGGCGTTCTCGCTGCGCAGTGCGGCGATCGCCTCTGCCGCGTCGCCGGCCACCACGGCGCGGCGGAAGACGTGGGCCTTGCGGCCGACGCACAGGGTGTAGGCGACATCGGACAGCGACTGCGCCGGATGCGCCTCGAGATGCGCGGCGAGCTGCTCGGTGGCCACCGCGAGCGCGGCTTCCGACCGTGCCGACAGCTGCAGCACCTGGCACCCCGCATCGGCCACCGGGGCCGGCCGCGGCGGCGCTTCCTCGACCACGACATGCGCGTTGGTGCCGCCGACGCCGAAGGAGCTGACGCCCGCGCGGCGCGGCTGGTCGCCGCGAGGCCACGGCTGGAGCTGGTTGCTCACGTGGAACGGCGTGCGCGCGAAATCGATCACCGGATTCGGCACGCTGAAATGCGCGGTGGGCGGAATCAGCTCGTGGTGCAGCGACAGCGCGGTCTTGATGAGGCCCGCGGCGCCGGCAGCCGTGACCATGTGGCCGACATTGCTCTTGAGGGAGCCGAGCGTGCAGTAGCCCCGCGCGTCGGTGTGTTCGGCGTAGGCGACGGCCAGCGCCTCGACCTCGATCGGGTCGCCCATCGGCGTTGCGGTGCCGTGCGCCTCGACAAAGGAGATGCTGCGCGCGTCCACGGCGGCCGCGGCAAGGGCGGCCCGGATCACCGCCGCCTGGCCGTCCACGCTGGGCGCGGTGAAGCTGGCCTTGGCGCCGCCGTCGTTGTTGACGCAGGCGCTGCGCAGCACCGCGTAGATGGTGTCGCCGTCGGCCAGGGCGTCCGGCAGCCGCTTCAGCAGCACCACCGCCGCGCCGTCGCTGAAGACGGTGCCCTGGGCCTGCGCATCGAAGCTGCGCGTGTGGCCGTCGGGCGACAGCATCGAGCCCTCCTGGTACAGGTAGCCGCTGCGTGGCGGGCATCTGACGGAGGCGCCTCCGGCCAGCGCCATGTAGCACTGGCCGGCGCGCAGCGCATGGAAAGCCTGGGCCACCGCGACGAGCGAGGTCGAGCAGGCGGTGTGGACGCTGACGGCCGGCCCCGTGAGGTTGAGCCGGTTGGCGACCCGCGTGGTGATGTAGTCCTTCTCGTTGGCCAGCATCACCTGGAATTCGCCGACCGCCTCGACGAGATCGGGCCTCGACGCCACGTGGTGCTGGAAGTAGCTGGCGTTGTACATGCCGGCATACACGCCCACCGGACCCGGCGCCTCGTCGGGCACATAGCCCGCGCGTTCGAGGCATTCCCAGCAAATCTCGAGAAACACGCGCTGCTGCGGGTCCATCAGTGCGGCTTCCTTCGGGCCGATGCCGAAGAAGGCCGCATCGAAGTCCTCGATGCCTTCGATCACGCCGCGTGCCCGCACATAGGCCGGGTCCGCGCGCAGCGCTTCGCCGATGCTGGCGTCGAGCGTGGCGTCGTCGAAGAAGCTGATCGAGTCGCGCCCGGCAACGAGGTTGTCCCAGAACTGCTCGACATCCGCGGCGCCGGGAAAGCGCCCCGCGGTGGCGATCAGCGCGATCGCGTCGGATGCGTCGCCTCCCGGGCGGGCCGTGCTGCCGGGCGTGGCGACGGCGGACTGCGGCGCCGGGCCGGCCGGCTCTTGCAGCCGGGCCGCCATGGCCATCGGCGTCGGGTGCCGGAAGAACAGGTTGGTCGAAAGGGGCAGCGCGCTGCCGTGCTGGAGGTCTGCAAGAACCTGCAGCACGCGCATCGAATCGCCGCCGAGATCGAAGAAGTTGTCGCGGCGCCCGACCTTGTCGATGCGCAGCGCGCGGGCGAAGGCCTCGCACACCTGCTGTTCGGCGGCGTCACGCGGCTCCTCGAAGGGCTGGGCGAGGTCGGGGCGCTCGCCGGCCGGATCGGGCAGGGCCTGGCGGTCGAGCTTGCCGTTGGGCGTGACGGGAAGTTGCGGGAGCCAGACCTGGGCCGACGGCAGCAGCGCCGCAGGCAGGCTGAGCGACAGGTGCGTCCGCAGCGCGTCCCACGACATCTTCTGCGATTTCGCCACCAGGTAGGCGACAAGGCGCAGTTGCCCGTCGCCGTCGGGCCGCGCGACCACGGCGCAGGACTGGATGGCGGGATGCGCCAGGATGGCCGACTCGACCTCGCCGGTTTCGACCCGGTGGCCGTGGATCTTGACCTGCCCGTCGCGGCGGCCGATGAACTCGACGGTGCCGTCGGGCAGCCAGCGCGCCAGGTCGCCCGTGCGGTAGAGCCGGTCGTCCGGCCCGCCGAAGGGATCCGGCATGAAGCGGTCCGCCGTGAGATCGGGCTGCCGCAGATAGCCACGGGCGAGGCCATGGCCGCCGATGCAGAGCTCGCCCACGAAGCCCGTCGGCAGCAGGGCCAGCGCGGGGCTCAGCACGCGCAGCACCGTGTCCTTGATCGGCCGGCCCAGCGGCACCGAGCGCAGGTCGGCCGGCAGCGCCGGCGGAATGCGGTGTGTCGCCGCGAAGGTCGTGCACTCGGTCGGCCCGTAGCCGTTGCGCAGCGCCAGGCCAGGGAGCGCGGCCAACGCACGCCGCACATGCGGCACCGAGAGGGCTTCTCCGCCGGTAATGAGATGCCGCAGGCCCGCGAGATGCGCCGGATCGTCGTCGACCACGGCATTGAAGAGCGCGGCCGTCAGCCAGGCGGTGTGCACGTCGTGGCGCGCGATGGTGCGGGCGAGGCCGGCGCCGGTAGGCACCTGCTCGTCGTGGACCACGCACCGGCCGCCGTTGAGCAGGGGCCCCCAGATTTCCAGCGTGGATGCGTCGAAGCCGAGCGGCGCCGCATGCAGCATGGCGAGGCCGGGGGCGAACTCGACATAGTCGACGTCCACGACGAGGCGGAGGATCGCGCGATGGCAGATCTCGATGCCCTTGGGCGTGCCGGTCGAACCCGAGGTGTACATGACGTAGGCCACGGACTCGCCATCGGCCACCGGCGCGTGCCAGGTGCCGGGCCCAGGGTCGTCGAGGGCCGGGCCGTCGAGGGCCGGGCCGTCGAGAAGCAGCGCGTCATGGCCCTCGGGCACGAGGTGCCGGTGTACCGATTGCGTCACCACGTGGTGCGCGCGCGCTTCGCCCAGCATGTGCGCGATCCGTTCGGGCGGGAAGTCCGTGGGGATCGGGACATAGGCCGCGCCTGCCTTGAGGATGCCGAGCAGCGACACGACGGCTTCGATCGACCGTTCGAGGATCAGCGCGACGCTGTCGCCGCCTTGTATGCCCTGGCGTTGAAGGTGCCGCGCGAGCCGGTCGGACCGCCGATCGAGTTCGCCGTAGGTCATCGTCCTGTCGCCTTCCACCAGGGCGACGGCTTCGGGGGCCGCACTTGCCCGGCGGCTGAACAAAAGGGGCACGGTGAGCCCGGGGTCTACGGGCGCAGGAGTGGTGTTCCACGTGGTGAGTTGATGGTCCCGGTCAGCGAGCGGGAGGGTGCGGATCTCGCCCAGCGCCGCATCGGGGCGATCCAGCAGATCCGTGGCGGTGTCGGCAAGGGCCGCGAGCAGTTGTTCGCCCGACGCGGCATCCATCAGGTTCGCCGCCGCGTCGATGTGAAGGCTGGTGGAAGCGTCCGGCGCGAGACGCCACGAAAGCCGGATCGGAGCGTCCGCTTCGGCCGGATCGATGCCGTCTCGCAACCAGARCGAGGAAGGGGCGGAAAGAGGGGATGAAGAAGAAGGAGCGTGCGAAGCCACTTCGGCCGCCTGGCGCCGGCCRAGGTCCAGTTCGGCCAACCAGGCGCTCGCAGACTTCGCGGCATCGAATGCGAGGGTGATGGACACCCGATGCGCGGGCGCTCCCGGCGCGGCGCCCAGGGCTTCGTCCAAAACAGGGGAGTGCGTGCCGAGCCAGCGCGACTGCAGCAGCAGCCAGGCTGCGGCGAAGAGGGTGTCCGGCAGATGGCCGGTGGCGCCGACCGATGCTTCCCGGCGCTGTTCGAATCGCGGGCCGAGCGTCAGCGACGCTGCCAGCCGCTTGCCTGGCGCCCCGGCTCCGGATGGCGGGGCGAAAAGGTCTTCCAGCGGGAGAGAGGGGACGGCGGCCCGCGCTGGCGAAACAGTTTGAATTTCCATGTAAATGTCCGAATAGAAATCACGATTAATTTAATTAAATGAATATAATATTTGGCGAATCAATATTAAATAAGATGACGCATTGACTCGCTTTTGTGTCTCGATGCTAGATCGTTTGGTACATCGCTTGTACTGGCCGTTTGGTTAAACTTACAATCGGATATAAATATTTCTAAAATGTACTACCCGAATTGTCATGTTTGGGGTAGCCAATTCACGGTTTTGGAAGGCGGGGGCGATTTCGAAGCTCGTCTCCGTCCGCCTGAGGCCTCGAAAGGGGATGGGGCCAGAGGGAAACGGGGTAGAAGAACGCAGAGGCGAGTCCCCCAGACGGGGGGCGCAATGGTGCCGACGGGAAGATAGGCATCGTGCAGAAGCCATGGGAAATGAAGCCCTGCAGATCGAATTCCGATTAATTCGATCGCGCTGAATGTCGCATTGAAATAAAAATCACCGCTGCGTTTGGTGTTTTGTTTTTTAATTATTCGATATTCTCTGGTGCTGGATGCATCTTGTTAGACAGTGCAGTAACAAGGATCGGCTGCAGCCATCCCAAATTGATTTCTCGAAATGATCCGGGCGCCCGAGGGCTGATATCGCTCATTTCTCCAAAGCGAAATAAGCCGGCTTCTGCGTCATGAGGACGGGCGCTTCGAGGGTGGCTTCGCCAGGGCGGCACTGCCCACGTGCGCACTCGGCGCACACGCGTCCGGACGCACGCCGCAGGGGGTGCGTCTTCGCCTATTGAATACTTTCTATCTATATGCAGAATGGGGGCAGGACTCTGGAGAAAGAAATGCTTTCAACCCTGCCGACATTTCTGCCCCGTGCAAGCGCCTACCGGCGCAAGTTTCTGAACAATCAGAAAGAAAACCTCTTCATGGGGTCCTTCGAGAGCTTCGCGGCGGCCCAGGCCGGCGCGCCTTCCTCCAAGGCCGTCGGCTACGACAACGCGGAGCAGGCCAGGACGTTCTACAGCCCGCAGATCCACTCCTACGACTACCCGGCCCTGTTCTGGCTGGGGCGCTCGCTCGCGGAGGGCATGGCGAGCGTGTTCGACCTGGGGGGCCATGTCGGGATCAAGTACTACGCCTTTCGCCGGCTGCTGGACTATCCGGGCGGCCTGCGCTGGACCGTCTGCGATGTGCCCGGCGTGGTCAAGACGGGGCAGGAACTGGCCGTGCAGCGCGAAGCAACCGCGCAGCTGGGCTTCACCACCGACTACGGCGCCGCGAGCGGCTACGACGTGCTCTATGCCTCGGGCAGCCTGCAGTACCTGCCGGTCCGCATCGTCGAAATCATCTCCACGCTCGCGGTGAAGCCGAAGCGCATCGTGCTGAACACGACGGCGGTCCATCCGGATCGCACGCTCTACACGCTCAACAGCATCGGCTTTGCGGTCTGCCCGTACCGCATCCAGCATCACGACGTGCTGCTGGCCGAACTGAAGCAGGCCGGCTACAGGCGGCGCGACGTCTGGCGCAACGACGGCAAGCCGATCGAGGTGCCGTTCGTCGACGGCGGCGACAAGGCCTACTACGCAGGCTGCTGTTTCGACCTGGACGCGTAGATCGCGGCTGACCGGGCTCCGGTCCCGGGGCCTGGCCCGCACGCGCTGTTGAGATAGTTTTGGCATGGCTGCACCAAGTCGGGGCCTGGACGGCCGACCATATCGTTACCGGCTGTTGGCCGTGACGCCGATGGCGCAGGTTCCGAGGCCGGCCTGCGATGCCGGCGCGGGCCAGGGCGCTCGAAAGATCGCGCCCGCGAATCTCCCCGGCAACCGGGATCAGGCGCTGCTTTGGCTTGCCGGCAGCGCCTCGCGTTGTCAATCCCCTGCGCTCTAGAACCAATGTAGGAGTCCGCCCCGATCTGCAGGGGGCGGCTAGATGTGAAGTTTGCACATCTTGTTTCTCACGGAAGCAGAAAGGATTCAGTTTTGGACGTACTTTATTGCACTGCAGCATGAAGACGAGGCAATCCAGGCCCATGGGCGGCGGGACTTCGGTCAAGTCTCTTTCGTCTTTTTCATCAATGGGCGGTGTGCCGGTTGCCGGTACACGCCGCCGACATTCCAAGAGGTGGTTATGCGTGTGTCCAAACGGAACTCGTTTTTGCTTTTTCGTGGCCAGATGCGCGTTGCCAGCGCCATAGGCCGCCGCACTCCGGCCCGGCACGGCCGATGTCGGCAGAAGGGCTCCTTCGTTCCCAAGCTGGCAGCCTATGCGCTGCTGGCCTTCGTGCTGTGGCTCATGGTCTCGACGCTGATCCAGCCACTGCTGTCCTCGCAGGCGACACGGGCCGTGCTGCAGGCGCCGGTCGGGCTGATCACCTCGCCGATCAGCGGCGTGGTGACGCAGATGGCGGTGCATTCGCGTGACACGGTGACCCCGGGCTCTGTGGTGGCCACGGTGCGCAATCCCACCGTCAGCCAGGAAATCCTCACCACGCTGACGACGCAGCGTCTCGCATTGCAAAGCCAGCTGTCGCAGTTGGGCAATCAGTTCAAGGCCGACAACCAGGAGATGAAAGCCGTCGGGCAAGATGCCCAGGTCCACCGTCGGGCCTCCCTGGCGCAGACCTGGGATTCATGGGAGATCGCCCAGCGCCAGCGCGACGTTGCGCACAGCGTCGTGGCCGAGCAGGAGAACAAGGTCCGCACCAACGAGGCCCTGCTGAAAGAAGGCGCGATCAGCGAGCAGGTGATGAACGCGGCCGAGGCCCAGCTGAGCACCGCGCGCGCCAACGCGGCGGTGGCCGAGCAGGCCTTCGCGGGGCAGGCGCAGACCGTGGCGAGCGCGGGGCAGGGCGCCTTCGTGGGCACCGGGGGCAGCAACCTGTTCCAGACGCTCACGAGCCGGCGCGAAGCGCTGCGCAACAGCATCGATCGCGCCCAGCAGGACGGCACCGCCATCGTCAAGCAGCTCAAGCAGATCACGCAGCTCGAAGACGAGGAGCGTCGCCGCGTCGACAAGCTCGCCGCGTACGAGATCAAGGCGACCCAGCCGGGCCTGGTCCATACCGTGCTGATGCCCGAGGGGGCGTACGTCACGGCGGGCGCCTCGCTGGTGCGCGTCACCGATTGCAGCCGGATCGGCGTCGTCGCGGTGTTTCCCGCGCGGGTGGCGAAGCGGCTGGGCATCGGCTCCGTGCTCGATGTGACGATCGGGGAGAACACCGCCGCGATGCCTGCGCGCGTCGAGCAGTTGCTGCCCGTGGCTTCCGACGCACTGCAGAGCACCTACAGCGTGCCCTTTCCCTATGCCGAGCAGGGCTCCATCTATGCCGTGGCGCGCATCGAGGACGGCGGGTCGCAAGAGGCCGAATCCCGCAGGCAGAGCCTGTGCGTGCCGGGCAAGGTGGTCTCGGCCAGCCTCAGGTCCTGAGTGCGGATGCACAGCCATTCACTTTCCCGGGCGTGGGTGCACGGCACCGTCGCATCGATGATGCTGGCCTGGTCGGCGGCGGTGGCCTCGGCGCCACAGGCTGGCGCCACGCAGCAGGCGCTCGCGCGGCAAAGCTGCGACGGGCTGCGGCGCGCGGTCGCCCACGACCAGGCGGGCGTTGCTTCCGGGCCGTTGTTCCTCAACAGCTACAGGCCGGCGGATGGCGGCAAGGGCGAGCCGCCCTTCGAGCCTGCGCTGGCGGGTGCCGCCTTCACCTACGACAACGCGCTGGCCGGCATCGCACTGCTCGCCTGTGGCGACCAGGCCGCCGCCAGGCGCATCGGCGATGCCGTGGTGCGCGCCGTCGAGCACGACCAGAACGTGGCCGACGGGCGCGTGCGCAACGCCTACCGCGCCGGGCCGGTGACCGAGGAAAAGCCCGCGCTGCCCGGCCGCTGGGACGCGGGCCGGAAGCAATGGATCGCTGACGCCTACCAGGTCAGCACCGCCACCGGCAACGTGGCCTGGGCCGCGTTGCTCCTGCTGAACCTGTTCCAGGCCGAGCCCTCGCCGGCCTATCTGGCGACCGCGCGGAAACTGCTGGCCTGGACCGAGCAGAACACGCGTGCCAGGAATGCACCGGACGGCTACAACGGCGGCCGCTACGGCTGGGACAACGCGCAGCGCGCCCAGACCTGGAAGTCCACCGAACACAACATCGACATCGCCGTGGCGGCCGCCTGGGCGGCACGTGCCGGCGGCGGACAGAGCGGACCGGAGCGCCAGCAGGCGCGCACCGCGCTCGACTTCGTGGGCCGCATGTGGAATCCGTCGGAGCAGCGCTTCAACATCGGCACCAAGGAGGACGGCGCGACCATCGCCACCGAGGGTTCCGGCCTGGATGCGCAGTTGTGGCCATTGCTGGCGGCACCCGATGGCTCCTGCGCCTGGACGCGCGGGCTGGATTGGGTGGAGAAGCACCACCGCTTCGGCGAGGGCTATGGCTTCTCGCGCAATCCCGACGGCATCTGGACCGAGGGCAGCGCGCAGGCTGCCGCGACCCTGGTGGCGCGCAAGGGCGCGGCGCCCGAGGCCCTGTGGCAATTGCTGGCGTCGCAACGCGCCGACAACGGCCTGTATTACGCAACCCCCAGTTCCCGCATCTCCACCGGGCTGTCCATCGGCCCGGACTCGCCCGACGCCGATTTCTACTACTACCGCTGGCCGCACCTGGGCGCTACCGCCTGGATCGCATTGGCCGCCACGGGGTTCAACCCCTTCACCGGCAAGACCGCCGCAACAGGAGCCACACCATCATGTCCAGCCTGATCGCCACGCCGGAGTTCCAGCTCAACGCACTCGTTGCAGGGCTCGCGCTCCTCCTGATGACCTGGGCCAGGGTCGATCGCATCACCCACCGCATGCTGTTCGGCGCGCTGACGGCATTGCTGTTGCTGCGCTACGCAGTCTGGCGCGTGGTTGCCACCATGCCGCCCTCGGACCTGGGCTTCGGAACCCTGTTTGCCTGGGTGTTCCTCTTCTTCGAGCTGACCGCCGTCGTCTACACGCTGATGTCGATCCACATGCTGGTACGCCGCCGAGACAACCGGCATCTGGCCGACCGCGGCGAGGCCGCGCTGCGCAGCCGCGGCGCGCAGGTGCCGGCCGTGGACGTGTTCATCTGCACGTACAACGAAGAACTGGCCGTGCTGGAAAAGACCATCATCGCGGCCCAGGCCATCGACTATCCCCGGCTGCAGATCTGGGTGCTCGACGACACCCGGCGCGACTGGCTGCGCGACTATTGCGAGCGCCGGGGCGTGCACTACGCGCGGCGGCCCGACAACAGCCACGCGAAGGCCGGCAACCTGAACAACGGCCTGCGCCTGTCGGCGGGCGTGACCAATGCGCCCTTCATTCTCGTGCTCGACGCGGACTTTGCGCCGCAGCGCCAGATCGTCTACCGCATGCTCGGCCTGTTCGAGGACCGCCGCGTCGGGCTGGTGCAGACGCCGCAGTTCTATTACAACGCCGACCCCATCCAGCACAACCTGCGCGCCACCGACAGCTGGGTCGACGAGCAGCGCGTGTTCTTCGACGTGCTGCAGCCGGCGAAGGATGCGGTGGACGCGGCCTTCTGCGTGGGCACCTCCTTCATCGTGCGGCGGGACCTGATCACCGCCGCGGGCGGGTTCCCCGTCGGCAGCGTGTGCGAAGACATCCACACCACCTACCTGTTGCTGCGGCACGGCCACGTCACACGCTGGCTGGGCGAGCGGCTGTCGAACGGGTTGTCGGCCGAAAGCATCGTCGACTACATCAACCAGCGCAGCCGCTGGTGCCTGGGCACGGTGCAGCTCGCGCTGCTGCCCAACGGGCCGTTGCGCGGCAGCGGCTACACCCTTTCGGCCCGGCTGCATTTTCTGCACGGGCTGCTGCACTGGCTGGGCAAGCCCTTCATGGCACTGATCATGCTGGCACCCGTGCTGTACTGGTATGCCGGCGTCTCGGTCTTTCATGCCACGCCGCAGGCCTTCGCCGCCTACGGGCTGCCGCCGCTCGTGATGTTCTGGGCCTACAGCTACTGGATCAGCCAGCGGCGCTGCCTGCCGGTGTTCAGCGAGGTGAGCCAGCTCGTGGCGGCGATGGCCGTCACCGGCACGCTGGCCAGCGCGATGCTGCGGCCCTTCGGTCGTCCTTTCAAGGTGACGGCCAAGGGACTCGATCGTTCGAAAACCGTCGTGCACTGGAAGCTGGTCGCCGTGTTCGGCGGGCTGCTGGTCGCGCTGCAGGGCGGTGGCGCAACGGCCGCGATGAGCGGTGCGGCGCTCACGCCCGGCGACGAACTCAACCTCGTGTGGACCGGCATTGCGCTGGTCCTCTGCCTGGGCGCGCTCATCGCATGCATCGATCTGCCTCGGCCGGAGCAGGAAGAGCGCTTCCCCTGGCGCGCGCGCACCAGGGTCCGCACCGCGGCAGGGGAGAGCGAATCGCGCTTCGTCAACATCGCGGCGGACGGCGCGCTGCTGGAAGGCGGCGCGATGTTCAAACGCCTGCGCGTCGGACAGCCGCTGGAGGTCTACGTCGACCCGGTCGGCTGGCTGCCGGCCCATCTTGCCGGGCGGGGGCCGACCGGTGCCGAGCTGCGGTTTGCCGGCACCGAGGCCCAGCGCGAGCGTCTGGTGGGCCACGTGTTCAATGTGCCGCCGAGCCATGTGGCCGTTCAGGTGCGGCCATGGCGGGCCGCGTCGGCGCTGCTCGCGAGCGCTGGATTCCGCTCGCCCCAGGCGGGGTTCGTGCGCCTGTGTCTGCGGCTGTTCCTGCTGGTGCTGGCGGCGTGCGTTCTGCTGGTGGTGAGTGGATGCAATCTCACGCCGCCGCTCAAGCAGCCCGACCTGTCGATGCCTTCGCAATGGCCGGCCGGCGCGACGGTGCCCGCCGCGGAGCCCGTGGACTGGCGCGGCTTCGTGCAGGACGACGAACTGCGCGGACTGATTGCCACCGCGCTGGCCCAGAACCGCGACCTGCGCGCCTACGCCGCGCGGGCGCGCGAGGCGAGGGCTACGTATGCCGGGAGCCGCGCCTCGCTGTTCCCGGCGCTGGGGCTGTCGGGCCATGCCCAGAGGGCGCAAACCACGCCGCAAGGCTCGCTCAGTCCGGTCGGCAATCTGCCGTCCGACGGGCGCGTTTCCAACAGCTTCGACATCCAGGCCGGCGTGATGTCGTACGAGCTGGACTTCTTCGGCCGCCAGCAGAGCAGCACGCAACAAAGCGGCTCCCTGGCCGAGGCCGGCGACAAGGACTACGCGGCAGCGCGCATGAACCTGGTGGGCGAGCTGTCGAACGCGTACCTCACGCTGCGCGCAGACCGGGCCCTGCTGGGCCTGGCCAATGCCAACGAGGCCGGGCTGACCTCCAACGCCGACATGATCGGCCGCGCCAAGACGGCCGGCGGTGCCGCGCAGCTCGACGTCTACCGCGCGCAGTCGCTGTTGCAGAACGCCCGCGTGCGGCAGGAAGAATTCCGCATGCGGGTCGCCCAGGACCTGCAATGGCTGAACGTGCTGGTGGGCCAACCCGTGCCGCCGGAGACGGGCGCCGCCCGACCCTGGCCCGAACGCTCCACCGCACAGGTGGCGGCAGGCATGCCGTCCAGCCTGCTGCAGCGCCGCCCCGATCTGCTGGCGGCCTATGCGCGCGTCGAAGCCGCCAATTCGGGCGTGGGCGCGGCCAAGGCCGCCATGCTGCCGACCATTTCCCTGACGGCCCTGACGGGCGGCATCAGCAGGGAGCTGTCGACGCTGCTGAGCGGCAGCAACAGCAGCTGGGCCGGCGTGCTGGGCGTGTCGCTGCCCCTGTTCGACTGGGGGCGCCGGTCGGCCAACATCACGGGCAACGAAGAGCGGCTTGCGGCGGCGATGGCCTCCTACGAATATGCGGCGCAAGTGGCTTTCCGCGAGGCGGCCAACGCCCTGATTGCCGGCGACCACCTGCTCCCGCAGCTCGAGGCGCAGCAGGCGCGCGTGCAGGCTCTCGAGAAGGTGGCCAGCATTTCACGCACGCGCTTTCGCAGCGGCATGGAAGACTACTTCTCCAGCCAGGACGCGCAGCGCGAACTCTATACGGAGCAACAGCAGCTGATCGAACTGCAGCTCAAGGCCGCCGTCAACACGGTCAATCTGTACAAGGCGCTTGGGGGCGGGTGGGGCAGTGCGTAGGGCCCGGGGACGCGAGGGCCGCGCTCGCTGTCGCAGCGAGAAAACGGCCATGATTCCGGATTGGCAAGAGGGCGGGAGTACTTTGTGCCTACGGGTGTACCCGGGGCAGCCGGCCCCATGAAACAGCGGCCAATCTGTTCGGAGATGTGTCAAAGTGAGGAAGTCCTTCAGACGACCTCATTGCTCCGAAAGTGCGCGTGTTTCGTCGACCATCCATCACCTTCCGCACGATGGCCTTCGTGGCCGTCGTCTGCTTCACTCTCGTGGCCATCGACTGCTGGAACAGCTGGCGTGCGCGCGAGATTCACCTGGAGCAAATGAATGTTGCGGCATCGAACCTCGCGCGTGCCATGGCGCAGCAGGCGGACGACGCGATCAAGAAGGCCGATACGGCGGTGGTCGGCATAGTCGAACGCGTCGAGCATGACGGCACCGGTCCGGCGGCTGTCGAGCGGCTTCGCAAGGTGCTCGCCATGCGGGTTGCCGAGCTTCCGCAACTCGACGGGATGCACATCTACGACGAGAACGGAAACTGGGTCGCCAACTCCCGGCAGGTACCGCCGCAAAACCTGAACAATGCGGACAGAGAGTACTTCGTCTTTCATCGCGCACACGAGGAGCGCGGGCCGCACATCGGCATTCCGGTGAAGAGCCGGACCACCGGTGAGCTGCTCGTTCCCGTCTCGCGGCGCATCAACCATGTGGACGGCAGCTTCGCCGGGGTGGTGCTCGCGACGATCGAGATCGACTTCTTCATGAAGTTCTACGACAGCCTCGACATCGGCGAGGCCGGTGCCGTTGCGCTGGTGCTCGAAAATGGGACCATGGTGACGCGCCGGCCGTACAGCCCTGGGGTGGTGGGCAGGAACATGCTGGAAACCGGACTCTTCCGCGCCTACGTTGCCCAGGGCTCGGTCGGCATGGCCTACATCAAGTCGTCGCAGGACGGTGTGACGCGCCTGAACAGCTTCCGGCGTCTCGCCAACTATCCCGTGCTCGTTGCCGCGGCCTTGTCCAAGGACGAAATCCTGGCCGCCTGGTGGTACGAAACGCTCTGGCATACCGGGGGCGTTCTCCTCCTGACGTCGCTCGTCGGTTTCGTGGGATGGCGCCTGGTCAGGCAGATCGAACTGCGGACCAAGACCGAGGCCGAACTGCGGCGGGCGCGCGATGCGCTGGAGACGCTGAACAAGACCCTCAATACGCTGGCCATGGAGGACGGCCTCACCGGGCTCGCAAACCGCCGGCAGTTCGACGCGACGCTCGATACCGAGTTCAGCCGGGCCACGCGCGAAGCAAGCACCCTGGCGCTCATCATGATCGATGTCGATTGCTTCAAGCAGTACAACGATATCTACGGCCACGCGGCCGGCGACGAGTGCCTGCAATCGATCGGCCGCACGGTCGCCAGTTTCGCGTCCCGGCGTCCGGGAGACTTTGCGGCCAGGTATGGCGGGGAGGAACTGGCGGTGCTGCTGCCGAACACCGATGTGGCAGGCGCCGCCGTCCTGGCGGAGCGAATCCGCAGCGCGGTTCAGGCGCTGAAGATCGTGCACGCTGGCACCGAGGACGGCTTCGTGACATTGAGTGCCGGCGTGGACGCGCTCAGTCCCGTGCCCGGCAAGGGGCAGCCGAAGGAACTGATCCAGGCCGCCGACAAGGCGTTGTATGCGGCCAAGACGGGAGGCCGCAACCGCGTTTGCACGGCAACGGGGTCAGTGCTTGTGCCTGTACCCGTGTCTGCGTAAGCCAGGTTCACCGATTCACGCGGAGCCCCTGGGCTCTCCGCGATATCGCGGTCTGGCGGTCTGCCGGCGGCGCTCGATCCATTCGAACCCCAGCATCCCGACGAGCATGGCCACGACGAATGCAGCGGCCTTGGGTTCGCCCATGCCGAGGGCGACGAGGCCGGGGCCCGGGCAGAAGCCGGCAATGCCCCAGCCGACGCCGAACACGAGACTGCCCCCGACCAGCCGCGCGTCGATGCGGCGTGCCGTGGGGAGTTGCATCTGCGCACCCAGCAGCGAACGCGTGCGCCGCCCGGCCACGAAGAAGGCGCCGACGCCCACCGCAATGGCACCTGCCATCACCAGTGCCAGCGAAGGGTCCCAGCGCCCGGAGAGATCGAGGAAGCCGAGGATCTTGGCCGGGTTGGCCATGCCGGAAACGATGAGGCCGAGGCCGAACAGCAGGCCGGAAAGAAAGGACGTGAAAGCGGGCATGGCTTTTCTCCTTCAGGCGCCCGCAAGGTGCCGGACCACGAACACGGTGGCGAATCCCGCCGCCATGAACGCCACGGTGGCGGCCAGCGAACGCGGCGAGAAGCGCGACAGGCCGCACACGCCGTGCCCGCTCGTGCACCCCGCACCGTAGCGCGTGCCCAGGCCCACGAGCAGGCCCGCCACCACCAATGCGGGCCAGCCTGCATCGATCTGCAGCACCGGCCGAGGGCCGAGCACGAGCCAGGCGATCGGCGCTGCAACCAATCCGCCCACGAACGCCAGCCGCCAGGCCACGTCGCCGGACGACGGCCGCAGGAGACCGCCGAGCACGCCACTGATGCCGGCGATGCGCCCGTTGAGCAGCACGAACATGCCTGACGCGAGGCCGATCAGCACGCCACCGGCCAGCGACGACCAGGGTGTGAAGGCCTGCCAGTCGATGGAGATCATGACGGTTCCTTGGGGCAGTAGAGGCGGTAGAGCACCGCCAGGATGTCGAGCAGCGCGGGGTCGGCCACGCTGTAGTAGATGTTCTTGCCCTCGCGCCGAGTGCTCACCACGCCCTCGTTGCGCAGCACGCCGAGTTGCTGGGACAGCGTGGGCTGACGGATCTCGAGCTGGGCCTCGAGTTCGCTCACGCACAGCTCCTGCTGCGAGAGCTGGCACATCAGCAGCATCCGCTCTTCGTTCGCGAGAACCTTCAGCGCGCTCACGGCGCGCGCGGCGCCTTCGCGCAGGCGTTGGGGGTCGATGACCGCAGGTTTTTTGGGTGGCATGAGCGACAAGGACCAAGGGATTGACATCAATATACTAATTTATATATTATTTATCAATAGATTGAAAGAAGCCAGGAGGGCATCCGATGCCTGCACAGACCACCACGCACGCCTTCTTCGACCCGACAACCGGGACCGTGTCGTACGTGGTCTGGGACCATGCGACGCGGCGCGCAGCGATCGTCGATCCGGTGCTCGATTTCGATTTCAGGTCGGGACGCACGGGAACGCGATCCGCCGACCGGATCATCGGCTGCGTGCGCACGCAGCAGCTGCAGGTCGACTGGATTCTCGAGACGCACGCGCATGCCGACCATCTCTCGAGCGCGCACTACCTGCAGGAGCAGCTGGGTGGCCGCATCRCCATTGGCGCGCATATCCGCGAGGTGCAGGCCACCTTCAAGAAGCTCTACAACCTGGAGCGCGGCTTCCTGCCCGACGGCAGCCAGTTCGACCATCTGTTCGAGGACGCAGAGACCTTCATGATCGGAGAGTCGAGGGCGACCGCCCTGAGAGTGCCCGGCCACACGCCGGCGGACATGGCCTACCTGGTGGACGGCGCGGTGTTCGTGGGCGACACGCTGTTCATGCCCGACGTCGGCAGCGCTCGCGCCGATTTCCCGGGCGGCGACGCGCACGCGCTGTACCGCTCCGTGCGCAAGCTGCTGGCACTTCCACCGGACACCGTCATCTACGTCTGCCACGACTATCCGCCGGCCTCGCGCGCCGCGGCCTGGCAGACCACCGTGGGCGCGCAGCGCGCACAGAACATCCATGTGCGCGACGGCATCGGCGAGGAGGCTTTCGTTGCCATGCGCAACGCACGCGATGCCACGCTCGACGTACCGACGCTCATCCTGCCGTCGATTCAGGTCAATGTGCGTGCCGGACGGCTGCCCCCGGCGGACGACAACGGCATCGCGTACTTGCGGATTCCGCTCAATGCGCTACCGGCAGCGACCCGGTAAGCCGTCAACGCCTTTGCGGTGAACGCGTCTCCGAGGGCCGTTCGCCAAAGCGCGCACGGTACTGGTTCGCGAAGTGGCCCAGGTGAAGGAACCCGTACTTCTGCGCCGCCTCTCGCACGCCGGCGCGGTCCGGCGCCACCAGTTCGGCCCTGACCTTGTCGAGCCGGAGTTCGCGCAGGAACTCCATCGGCCCTCTGCCTGCATGCTGGCGAAATGCCACTTGCAACGTGCGCGCGCTGCATCCGACCTCCCTGCACACGTCGGCCAGCGACAGGGGCTGCTCGGCGTGGGCTTCCATGAACGCCTGCGCCCTGCGGACCACGCGCGGCAGCAGGTCGCGCTGCGTGTCGCCGGTCAGCGCGCGCGAGTGGTTGTGCACGACCGACATCAGCAGGGTCGACATCAGGTATTCCTCGGCGTGCTCCGCCAGCCGGCCGCTGTCCTGGAGCGCATTGCCGGCATCGAGCGTGCGCTGCAGGTAGTCGATGAAGTGCACCATGGGCGCGAGCGCGGGGTTGTCGAGCGGCACGCCGAGATCGAATACAAGGGGTTGCCTGACCGGGGCCTGCAGCAGCGACTCGAGCCGGGAGAGCAGCGCCGCGCGGGCGACCCGCACGATGAGGTGCGGGCTGTCGTCGGCCCAGCGCATCGAGAGCGGTTCGGTGGGTGAAGGCAGCGAGGCCAGGCGCGGGCCGGCATCGATGTGCTGGGCGCCGCAACGGATCTCGGCGCCGCCGCGCAATGGAATCTGCAGCAGGAAGAAATCCCCCAGGTAGCCGGGATCGATCTGGACGCCAGGGCCGTACTGCACATAGTTGAGGCTCACGTCGCGGTGCAGCCGTGCGCTGTGGTGGCAGGCATCGAGTTCGGTGCGCGGGCGCAGCATGGTCAGGCCATGCGGGCAGAACACGCGCGCCACGCTCTCCCGCGCCTCGTCCATGTCGTGGCTCTCGAACAATCGATAGCGCTGCAGCGGCAGCCGGGAGGTCGGGGCGGTTTCCATGGGGCCAAGTCACCCTAGCAAAAACCATCCCCACCCGCAATTCGGATCGCCCCTCRACAAAAACTGCGCGCCGGGGACAGGCGCTGCGCTTTCGGGATTCGCCCGCGGCCTGCCGTCTCCTATCGTTCGACCCCACAGGCCAGCCCGGCCTGGTGGATTCACCGAGGAGCCAGGATCATGTTCAAGGGACTCGAAGGCAAGAGCGCGATCGTCACCGGCGGCGCCACATTGCTGGGCGCCGGCGTGGTGCGCGCACTGCACGCGGCCGGCGTGAAGATCGTCGTTGCCGATATCGACGACGCGAGGGGAAAGGCGCTGGCCGACGCGCTCGGCGACGGCACGCGCTTCGTGCACACCGACATCACCGACGACGCGCAGGTCAAGGCCTGCGTCGCTCAGGCGGTGCAGCTGCACGGAGGCGTGCACTTTCTGGTGAACCTCGCGTGCTCCTACATCGACGACGGCTTCAAGTCGCCGCGCGCCGACTGGCTCGCGTCGTTCGATGTGAACGTCGCGAGCGCGGTGGCGATGCTGCAGGCCGTGCATCCGCACATGGTTGCCGCCGGTGGCGGGGCGGTGGTCAATTTCACGAGCATCTCGTCGCGCGTGGCACAGACCGGGCGCTGGCTCTATCCGGTGAGCAAGGCCGCGATGGCACAGCTCACGCGCAGCATGGCGATGGATCTCGCACACGACCGCATCCGCGTGAACAGCGTGTCGCCGGGCTGGACGTGGTCGGCCGTGATGAACCGGCTCAGCGGCGGCGACCGCGCCAAGACCGATCGCGTGGCCGCGCCGTTCCATCTGCTCGGGCGTGTCGGCGATCCGGACGAGGTGGCACAGGTGGTCCTGTTCCTGTGCTCCGACCACGCGAGCTTCGTGACCGGCGCCGACTACGCGGTGGACGGCGGCTATGCCGCCATGGGCCCCGAGCAGGCCGTGCCCGCCATTCCCAGGTTGATGGACTAGCTCCTCGCGGAGCATCAAGGAGCATGAAATGAAGCGAATCGCGATCGTCGGTGCGGGCCAGTCCGGCCTGCAACTGGGACTTGGGCTGCTCGACGCGGGCTACGAGGTGACGATGTTCAGCAACCGCACGGGCGAGGACATCCGGCACGGCAAGGTGATGTCGAGCCAGTGCATGTTCCACACCTCGTTGCAGATCGAGCGCGGCCTGGGGCTGGACCACTGGGCGCGCGACTGTCCCACGGTGGATGGCATCGGGTTGGCCGTGCCGCATCCCGAGCAGAAAGGCGCCAAGGCCATCGACTGGGCGGCGCGGCTGAACGCGAGCGCGCAGTCGGTCGACCAGCGGGTGAAGATCCCGGCCTGGATGGACGCGTTCCAGAAGAAGGGCGGCGAACTCGTCTTCAAGGACGTGGGCATCGACGAGCTGGAGACCTGCGCCCGCAGCCACGACCTCACGCTGGTGGCGAGCGGCAAGGGCGAGATCTCGAAGCTGTTCGAGCGCGATGCCCACAAGTCGAGCTTCGACAAGCCGCAGCGCGCATTGGCGCTGACCTATGTGAAGGGCATGAAGCCGCGCGAGCCGTTCTCGGCGGTGTGCTTCAACCTGATTCCCGGGGTGGGGGAGTACTTCGTCTTCCCTGCGCTGACCACCACGGGGCCATGCGAGATCATGGTGTTCGAAGGCGTGCCGGGCGGCCCGATGGACTGCTGGGCCGACGTGAAGACACCCCAGGAGCACCTCGCGCGCAGCAAGTGGATCATCGACACCTTCACGCCCTGGGAGGCCGAGCGCAGCAGGGATGCCGAGCTGACCGACGACAACGGCATCCTGGCCGGCCGCTTTGCGCCGACCGTGCGCAAACCCGTGGCGACCTTGCCCTCCGGGCGCAAGGTGCTGGGCATGGCCGACGTGGTGGTGCTCAACGACCCGATCACCGGGCAGGGATCGAACAACGCGGCGAAATGTGCCGACACGTACCTGAAGAGCATCCTCGCGCGAGGCGAGGGCGCCGCCGATGCGGCATGGATGCAGCAGACCTTCGACCGCTACTGGTTCGGCTATTCGCAGTGGGTCACGCGCTGGACCAACATGCTGCTCGCACCGCCGCCACCGCATGTGCTGAAGCTGCTCGGCAGCGCCGGCGCCGTGCCGCCGCTGGCCAGCGCGATCGCCAACGGCTTCGACGATCCCCGGACCTTCTTCCCGTGGTTCGCGGACGCGGTCGAAGCGGACCGCTACATCGACACCTGCGCCGCCGCGGCGTAGCACGAGGCACCGCATGACCAGACGCGTGGCCATCGTCGGCGCAGGACAGTCCGGCATGCAGCTGGCCTTGGGCCTGCAGCGTGCCGGGTTCGCCGTGACGGTTTTCTCCAACCGCACGGCGCAGGAGATCGCCGAGGGACCGGTGATGTCGAGCCAGTGCATGTTCGAGGCCGCACTGCAGGCCGAGCGCGAACTGGCGCTGGACTGGTGGTCGCACACGTGCCCTCAGGTCGAAGGCATCGGCATGACGGTGCGCGGCCCCGAAGGCGGCAAAGCCATCGAATGGAGCGCCAGGCTCGAGGGCGCGGCGCGCTCGGTCGATCAACGGCTCAAGATCCCTGCCTGGATGAACGCCTTCGCGCAGCGCGGCGGCCGGCTCGTCGTCAAGGACGCAGGGCTCGACGATCTCGAGGCCTGCGCGGCAACGCACGACCTCGTCATCGTCGCCGGCGGCAAGGGCGATATCGCGCAGCTGTTCGATCGCGATGCGCAGCGCTCGCCGCTCGATCGGCCGCCGAGGGTGCTCGCGCTGACCTACGTGAAGGGCATGAAGCCGCGCGAGCCGTTCCCGGCGGTGTGCTTCAACCTGATTCCCGGGGTGGGGGAGTACTTCGTCTTCCCTGCGCTGACCACCACGGGGCCGTGCGAGATCATGGTGTTCGAAGGCGTGCCGGGCGGCCCGATGGACTGCTGGGCCGACGTGAAGACGCCGCAGGAACACCTCGCACGCAGCAAGTGGATCCTCGACAGCTTCCTGCCGTGGGAAGCCGAGCGCTGCACGGACATCGCGCTCACCGACGACAACGGCATCCTGGCCGGCCGTTTCACGCCGGTGGTTCGCAGGCCCGTGGCGACCCTGCCTTCCGGGCACCAGGTGCTGGGCATGGCCGACGCCGTGGTGCTCAACGACCCCGTCACGGGGCAAGGTTCCAACAACGCGGCGAAGTGCGCCGACATCTACCTGAAGCGCATCCTCGAGCGCGGCGACGCAGCTTTCGACGCGGGCTGGATGCAGCAGACCTTCGACCGCTACTGGGAAGGCTATGCCCGCTGGGCGACCGACTGGACGCACAGCCTGCTGGCCTCGCCGAAGCCGCATCTGCACAAGCTCCTGCAAAGCGCCACGTCCATGCCCGCTGTCGCAAGCACCATCGTCAACGGCTTCGACGACCCGCGCGTCTTCGCGCCCTGGTGGTTCGATGCGGTCGAAGCAGACCGCTTTCTGGAGGCCAAGGCGCGCGAAGCGGCAGTCGACCGCTTCGATCGCCGCGATTTCCGCAAGGCGCTCGGGCAGTTCACCACCGGCGTGACGGTCATCACCACACGCGCCATCGACGGCCGGCGCGTGGGCATGACGGCCAACTCGTTCTCGTCGGTGTCGCTGGACCCGCCGCTGGTGCTGTGGAGCCTTGCGCGGCAGGCGCCGAGCGTGGCGGATTTCACCGGCGCCAGCCATTTTGCGATCAATGTGCTGGCGGCGCACCAGCACCACCTGTCGCGCCAGTTCTCGACGCCGCAACCCGACAAGTTCGGCGGCGTGGACTGCTGCGAGGGAACGGCCGGCGTGCCGCTGCTGAATGGGGTCATCGCCAGGTTCGTCTGCCGCAACGTGAAGCAGTACGATGGCGGCGATCACCTCATCTTCATCGGCGAGGTCGAGCGCTACGACCGCTTCGACGGCGAGCCGCTGGTCTTTCATTCGGGCTACTACCAGGTGACGACACGGCACCCGGAGTGCGCGCCGTGACCGCGCCGCCGGTCCACCCCTTCATCGATCCGGAGAAAACCACATGCCAGAGAACACACCGTCTTCCACACAGCACATCGCCATTCAGGCTGCGGACGGCAGCGGCACTTTCCGGGGCTACCTCGCGTTGCCCCGTTCGGGCAGCGGCCCGGGCCTCGTGATCGCGCAGGAAATCTTCGGCATCAACCACACCATGCGCGAGGTGGCCGACTACTACGCCGAGGAAGGCTACGTGGTGCTCGTGCCCGACCTGTTCTGGCGCCAGGAGCCCGGCATCGAACTCGGCTACAGCGAGGCCGACTGGCAGCGCGCCTTCGCCCTCTACGGGGGCTTCGACGAGGCCAAGGGCATGGAAGACATGCAGAGCGCCATCGACGCGCTGCGCGGCCGCACCGAAGTGACCGATGGCAAGGTCGGCGTGCTGGGCTTCTGCCTGGGCGGCAAGCTGGCCTACCTGGCGGCCTGCCGCACCGATGCCGATGCGGTGGTGGGCTACTACGGCGTGGGCATCGACGCCGCCCTCGGCGAGGCCGACCGGATCCGGTGCCCGCTCACGCTGCACATTGCCGAACTCGACAAGTTCTGCCCGCCCGAGGCGCGCGACCGCATCGTGCAGACGCTCAAGGGACGCCCCGGCGTCTCGCTGTACGTCTATCCCGGCATGGACCACGCCTTCGCCCGCACCGGTGGGGAGCATTTCCACAAGCCCTCGGCGCTGATGGCCCACGAACGCAGCATCGCGACATTGAAGGGGGCCATCGGCCCGCACTACGACCTCTCGGCGCTCTGGGACAAGCACTGCGAGTACGAGTTCGGCACCCGCAATGTCGACGACACGATGAGCACCATGGTGGCCGAGCCCTACGTCAACCACATCCCGACGATGACCGGGGGCGTCGGCTACAAGGACCTGCACGCCTTCTACAGCAACCACTTCGTCGACAGCAATCCGCCCGACACCGCCCTCACGTCGATCTCGCGCACCATCGGCGCCACGCAGGTGGTGGACGAGTTGCTCTTCAGCTTCACGCACACCACGGAGATTCCGTGGATGCTCCCGGGCGTCGCCCCCACCGGCAAGCGCGTCGAGGTGCCGCTGCTCGCGGTGGTCAAGTTCCGCGGCGACAAGCTCTACCACGAGCACATCTACTGGGACCAGGCCAGCGTGCTGGTGCAGGTCGGCCTGCTCGACCCCGGGCTGCTGCCGGTGGCGGGCATCGAAACGGCGCGCAAGCTGCTGGACGAGACCTTGCCATCCAACACCTTGATGCGCCCAAGCCACACCTGCGAGGGGTAGTCCAGAAGGGAAGAGGGGTGGGTCAAGAAAAATGAGTGCTAACGAGTTACATTAGCAGGATGCTGCTGGCCGTTGCTCCAAAATGTAACGAGCCTGCGTTGTCCCGCGATGTGGTCTTCCACGAGACCTTGGATCTCACACAAGGGATGTGTCCCCTTTTGCGTCCAGCGCTTACATTTAACGGTGCCGACGTGAAGTTCGAAGCCCTGATCCCCTGCCCGAGAGGTCGATGCCAGTGAAAACCGAAACACAGAACGTCGCCGGCCTTCGTGGCTTCGACTCGGGGTTCACCATGGCTTTCCAACCGATCGTCGATCTGGATCGCCGGGAGATTTATGCGCACGAAGCGCTGGTTCGCGGTATTTCGGGCGAAAGCGCTTCCGAAATACTGGCGCGCGTGGACGCGTCGGAGCGCTTTGCGTTCCATGAAGCCTGCCGCGTGAAGGCGATCGAAATCGCTTCGACCCTGGGCATGAAATCCAAGCTCAGCCTCAACGTCATGCCCAATGACGTCGCAGGGAAGACCGAATGCTTTCGCACGGCCATGGACGCCGCAAAGCGCTGCAACTTCCCGGTGGACCAGTTGATCTTCGAAATCACCGAGGGGGAACGCGTCAACGATCTGCCGGGTCTTGCCGCCGTCTTCCGGGCCTTCAAGCGTGAAGGCTTCGCTTCCGCCATCGACGACTTCGGCGCCGCCTATGCGAGCTTTGCGCTGCTCGCCGCCTTCCAGCCCGATGTGGTGAAGATCGACATGAGCCTGGTCAGGAACATTCACATCGACCCGGTTCGGCTCGCAATCGTGAAGGGGTTCGTCGCGACATGCAGCGAACTTCGGATCCGGGTGGTTGCGGAAGGCGTCGAAGCCTCGGAAGAGGTCGACGCGCTTCACGCCTTGGGCGTGAATTTCTTCCAGGGCTATCTGTTTGCGAAGCCGGGCATCGCAAGCCTGCCGGCCGTGGCGTGGCCCGCCGCGACCGCACGGCCTTAGGCGCATTCACACATTGCTGGTTGCGCGGACTTCCTCGATGGTCGTCTTGCCGGCGAGCACCTTCTCGATACCGTCCTGGCGCAGGGTGCGCATGCCTTCGTGCAGCGCGGCTTCCTGCAGTTCCTCCGCGCGAGCGCCGCTCTGCACCAGCCGGCGCAGGTTCTTCGATATCACCATGAGTTCATGGATGCCGACGCGTCCCTTGAAGCCAGTGTCGTCGCAGTGCTTGCAGCCTGCGCTCCTGTAGACCTGCAGTTCTCCGTCGCGGCTGTAGCGGCGCAGCCAGTCCGCGCGCACGGCCTCGCGTTGTTGCTCCTTCGAGGCCTCTCCCGAGCCGAAGGCATGCATGTAGTCGGCCAGCAGTTCCTCGACCTTCTCCGGGCTTGCGGGGCTGCTGCCGACGCAATGGGTACAGAGCCGGCGCACCAGCCGTTGCGCCAGCACCGCCAGCAGCGAGTCCGCAAAATTGAACGGGTCCATGCCCATGTCCAGGAGGCGAGTCACGGTTTCCGGGGCGCTGTTGGTGTGCAGGGTCGACAGCACGAGGTGGCCGGTCAGCGATGCCTCGATCGCGGTTTTCGCAGTTTCCTCATCCCGGATTTCGCCGACCATGATCACATCCGGGTCCGCGCGCACGAAGGCGCGCAGCGCCTTGGCGAAGGTCCAGTCGATGCGGGGATTGACCTGCACCTGCCGCAAGCCGGCCTGCGTGATCTCGATCGGGTCCTCGGCGGTCCAAATCTTGCGCTCCGGCGTGTTGATGTGCATGAGTGCCGAGTGCAGCGTCGTGGTCTTGCCCGAGCCCGTGGGCCCGACGCACAGGACCATGCCGTAGGGGCGCTCGACGGCCTGTGTCAGTTGCGCGAGGTTGCGCTCCGACAGGCCCAGTTCGCTCATGGGGATCGGCTTGGCCGAGGCCAGGATGCGCATCACCACGTCTTCGAGGCCGCTGTTGGTCGGGATCGTCGCAACGCGCAATTCGATGCGGTGCTGCGGCGAGAACTTGGCGAAGTTGATCTTGCCGTCCTGCGGCTTGCGCTTTTCGCTGATGTCCAGGTCGCACATGATCTTCACGCGCGCGACGATCGCATTGCGGTAGCTGGGGGGGAGCTCCAGGTAGGTGTAGAGCCGGCCGTCGCGGCGAAACCGGATGCGGGTTTTCTCCTGCCCTGGATAGCTCTCGATGTGGATGTCTGATGCGCCCTCGCGGTGCGCTTCCAGAATCATGCTGTTGATCATCCGCACCAGGGAGTTGTCCGATTGCTCGATCGGTGCCTCGATGCTCGGGGCGGCGGGGCCTTCCTTCTCGAGGGTCTGCAGCAGTTCGCTGGTGCCGGCCATGTCGAACTCGATGGGCCGCGCCGGATCGATGCCGAGGGTGAAACCGGTGGCCTGCGCCCCGACTTTTTCATAAGCCCTCTGCAGCATGCTGTCCAGGTCGAGGCATTGCCCGAGGACCGGGATGACTTTCATCTGGGCAATGAACTCCACTTCATCGATGGCAGCATGCTGGTTGGACAAGTCCTCGAGCGCAACGATGAGCCGCCCTTCGTGCAGCATCAGCGGCATGACCTGCAGGCGCCGCGCAACGGCGTGGCTGATCTTGGCCAGGGCTTCGGCCGTCACCGGGAACACGTGCAGGTTCACCAGGGGGTAGCCCATCTTTCGCACCAGTGCGGTCTGGAGCTGGCCCCGGCTGACGGCGCCCATGCGCACCAGGGTCTCGCCCAACGGCACCTGGGGTTCCGTCTTCTGCTGTGCCAGCCCGGCACGCAACTTCGCCTCGTCGATCATGCCCAGCGACACCAAAGCCTCGCCGATCCGCGCAATCGGCATGCGGCTCTGCGCGTCGAGCGCTCTCACCAGTTGCTCGGGCACGACGACTTCGATAGATGACATGGGATCGATCTCCTCTGTGTGGACTGCCTTGGCCCTGCGCGCCCAGGTTCTGCTAACACTAAAGTGCAAATGCAAATCTGTTGCGGCCTGCCGACTTTGCATCGTAGAGCGCAGCGTCTGCTCGTGCCAGCAGTTCCTCGGCCGAAACGGAAATATCGGTCGCCCGAAGAAACGCGATACCGATGCTGGTCGTGACTTCCAGCGTTCGTCCGTCCACCTGAAACGCCGGAGCACTGATCTGCCCGACGATCTTCTGTGCCACGGTGGCCACTGCTTCCTGAGTACGCAAGTTCTCGAGCACGACGACGAATTCATCCCCCGCGAGCCGTGCTGCGGTATCGGTGTTTCGCACGCTGGCGAGCAGGCGTCTTGCGTATTCCGTCAGCACGCCGTCGCCACACGCATGGCCGAGCGTGTCGTTGATGGCCTTGAAGCGGTCGATGTCCAGGAACATCAGCGCGATCGCACTTCCCGCGCGCTGTGCACGCGCGATGGCCGCCGGCAGAAACTCGTTGAAGGCCAGGCGGTTCGGCAAGCCCGTGAGCGTGTCGAGCCGCGCCAGCTCGGTCAGCTTGCGCTCTGCCTCCTTCAACGCGGTGATGTTGAAGGTCATGAGGTAGAACCCCAGGACCCGGCCTTCCAGGTCCTTGTCGGGGATCAGGTGCGCCTGGAAGTACCCGGTCCGGCCATAGATCGGCGCCTGGACGGGGAAGCGCACCGGCCTTCCGGCGAATACCACTGGCAGGTGCGGCTCGTGTTGCGCATAGACCGCCTCGCCCACGGCAGATCGCAACGTCACGCCGTCGAGCGGACCGTCGCCCAGCCCGGCCATTTGCCGCGCCCTGCTGTTCCCGTAGAGACAATTTTCCTCGCGGTCGAAATATCCCACCAGGGCCGGAATGCTGTCGGTCACGTCGCGCAGCCGCTTCTCCTGCTCGGTCAGCGCCTTGCGCACCCTGACATCGTCCGTGACGTCGAAGGTCATCGCAAAGACGCCTTGCACTGCGCCGCTCGCGTCCTTGTCGGGGATGTAGTGGGCCTTGTAGGTCCGGTCGCCGATGCCCCGCGCCGGATCGCCGGTCTTCTCGATGACCACGGTCTCGCCGGCGAGGGCGCGCCGGATGTGAGGCTCGACCACCGCGAAATCCGAGGCGCCGCGAATCCCCGGCATCCATTTGCCGACCATCGCGTTGTCGCCGTGCAGTGCGCTGACCTGGGCATTGACGAAGGTGTAGTGCAGCGATGCATCCACGTGCGAGACCAGGGCAGGGATGTTGTCCGTGATGGTGCGGATCTGTGCTTCGCTGTGCGCAAGGCTGACCTCGATGCGCTTGCGCTCCGTCACGTCGGAGGTCATCGCGTAGTAGCCGCGGACCTGCCCCGCCTGGTCGCGATCGGGGATCAGGTCGGTCTGGAAATAGCGGTCTTCGCCGCCGCGGTCCGAGGCGCCGTGTCTCTCGAAGCTGACCGCCTCGCCGGCCAGCACGCGTTGCAAGTTGGCGTCCAGGGCCGGGTCCTTGCCGATGCCGGTCATGTTCCGCACAGGGTGTCCGACAAGTTCGGATGCATTGCGTCCCAGCGCTTCGCACAGCCGGGCATTCACGAAGGTGTAGCGGCCCTGCGCGTCCGCATGCGACACCATGGCGGGGAGGTTGTCCGTGATGTCGCGCAGGAATTTCTCGCTCGCTTGCCTCTGCAGCATCAGGAGGTCGAAAGTTCGCGAAAGATCGCCGATCTCGTCGGGCGCATAGGTGCGTGGAGCGGCTACTTCGGCGGGCGAGGCCTGTGCATCCAGCATGTGACGGTGCAATACCGTGAGCGGCTTCAGTTGCCGCCGCACCACCCCCAATGCCATGGCGCCCGCCAGCAACGCGAGCACCAGGGCCCCCGCCCAGGCTGCGCGTTCGATGGCCTCGACCCGCGCGAAAGCCTCGTTCCGCGGATACATGGACCCCATGATCCAGTTCGTCTGCCGAATGCGCTTGAAGGCATAGAGGCCGGCGACGCCGTCGGGACTGACCCCTTCGGTGGTGCCTTCGAGGCCGGAGATCGCGCGATCGATCTCGGAGTCGCCGACGAGCTCCTGGTTGGCCTGCTTGAGGACGAGTTCCTCGCGCGGATGGTCCACCACGATGCCGTCGGTGGTGGTGATGAACAGGTAGCCCGTTTGTCCGAACCTGACGTCAGCGAGTTCGCCCAGAATGTTCCGCTCCTTCAGGTTGATGGAGCCCGAGATCACGAACTTGACGTTGCCGGCGTTGTCCAGCACCGGCTCCGTGATGGCGACCTGCGCCAGGCCGTTCAGCCGGTTGCGGTAGGGCTGCGAGATCAAGCCCGTCTTGAAGGTGACCGTATCCCGGAAGTACGCGCGATCCTTGAGGTTGACCTTTCCGATCTGGCGCGCCCCGTTGAGGTTGGCCACCAGATCGCCGTCGAGACCGATGAACGCGACGTTGTCGAAGGCTTCCCAGAGGGACTTGTGTTTTTCGAGGAAGGCCTGCAGCGGCGCAGCGTCTGCGAATCCCTGCGACTCCACGCTGTCTCCGAACGTTTTCAGCAGGATTCGCCGGCTGACGAACTTCTGGTCGACCGCATTCGCCAGGGCTGAGACTCGCGCCAGCTCGTCGTTGGCAATCGAGGCCTGCATGCTGGTTTTCACGAGCTGCAGCGCGAGCGTGGCGATGGCGAACGTCGCTGCCAGTACCACTGCCGCGACGCCGGCACTGAGGCGCGTGTTCAAGCTGATGCGAATGTTCCTGAGACCTGATGAATTCATTGGCATGGTGCGAGCGTCGCGACCGAGAAGTTAATGCCAAATGACTCATGAGAAATTCGTCGCCGGCTGCACGGGTCACGCGCTTCGCTGCGCGTGTAGTGTGTCAGAAGGGACGGTCTTTCGCACCCCTTCGGACGCTGCTCCGTCGCAGAGGAAGGGATGTGCAAAGCGGCGGCGCCTACCGAAGCACGAGCACGGGCAATGCCGAGTGCGCCAGCACATGCTGCGTCTCGCTGCCCAGCAGCAGGCGCTTGATGCCCTTGCGGCCGTGCGACGCCATCACGATCAGGTCGCTCCTGTGCTTCTTCGCCGCAGCGATGATCGATTCCGCCACCAGGTCGGAGTTGGCCGTCGCCGTCCTGATCCGCACGCCACTTTGCTTGGCGCGCGCGCTCACGGTGTCGAGCATCGCCTGCGCCTTGTCGGCCCATTGCTTCTCGATGCGGCCGATGTCCTCGGCGGAGAAAGTCATGGAGCCCTCGAAGTAGCTTCTGGGGTAGCGCGGAATCACATTGAGCGCCACCAGATCGGCGTCGTTCTGCGCGGCAAGCGCGATCGCGCTCGCGACGGCTTTCTTCGAGAGCGTGGAACCGTCGGTCGCGACGAGGATGCGTTTGAACATGGGAGGTCTCCGGAGATGTGTGCCGCGAGCTTAGGTGGGCGGTCGCCCCGGGTGTTGATGCAGATCAAGGAGCGGCGCGGAGAGCGCCTTTAGCCTCGCCCGATGCAAGCCGCTCTCGCCTCGTTCTCTTCGCATTCATCGCGCGTGCCGCCCTCCAGCGAGACCTGGTCGGTGCTCGACGATCCCGCCGAATGGCAGGCGTTCGGCCATGTCGTGGAGGGCGATGCGGCCACGGGCCGGTGGGAGTCGCAGGCCGCGGTGGAGGGCATGCATTGCGCCGCCTGCGCCTTCACGGTCGAAGCCGCGTTGCTGCAGGTGCCCGGCGTGCTCGAAGCACAGGTCAGTGCTGCAAGCGGGCGTGCACGCGTGGCGTGGTCGGCCGCGGTCACCCGGCCTTCGCGCTGGTTCGAGGCTTCGGCGGCCGCCGGATACCCGTTGATTCCTGCCGGCAGCCAGCCCGCGAGCGCGCAGCGTTCGCGCGACTTGCGCATGGCGCTCTGGCGCTGGCTGGTCTCCGGCTTCTGCATGATGCAGGTGATGATGTATGCCTACCCGGCCTACATCGCCAGGCCCGGCGACATGACGGCCGATGCGGCGCAACTGCTGCGCTGGGCCTCCTGGGTGCTCACGCTGCCGGTGGTGCTGTTCTCCTGCGGTCCGTTCTTCCGCAGCGCCTGGCGCGACCTGCGCGCAGGCCGGGTCGGCATGGACCTGCCCGTGGCCTTTGGCGTGCTCACGACCTTCGTCGTCAGCAGCGCCGCAACCTTCGACGGCAGCGGACCGCTGGGCCGCGAGGTCTACTTCGATTCGCTGACGATGTTCGTCTTCTTCCTGCTGACCGGCCGCTGGCTGGAGGCGCGCCTGCGCGACCGCACCGCGGGATCGCTCGAGGCCCTGATGCACCGGCTGCCCGATAGCATCGAGCGTCTCGCCCCCGACGGCAGCTGGAGCCGGGTGGCCGTGCGGCGGCTCGCCGCCGGTGACGTGGTCCGGGTGCGTCCCGGCGAAGCCTTTCCGGCCGATGGCGTGGTGATCGAGGGCGACACCAGCGCCGATGAAGCGCTGTTGACCGGCGAGTCCCGCCCCGTGCCGCGCCCCTGCGGCGACCGCGTGCTGGCCGGCAGCCACAACCTCTCGGCCGTGGTCCGGGTGCGCATCGAATCGGTGGGCGAGGGCACGCGCTTCGGCCAGATCGTCCGGCTGATGGAAAGCGCCGCCTCGAGCAAGCCGCGCCTGGCGCTGCTGGCGGACCGCGTGGCGCGGCCGTTCCTTGTTGCGGTGCTCGCATCGGGCGCGGCGGCAGCGGCATTCTGGTGGCCGGTGGATCCGGGCAGGGCGTTGATGGTGGCGGTTGCGGTGCTGATCGTGACCTGTCCGTGCGCGCTCTCGCTCGCGACGCCGGCCGCCATGCTCGCCAGCGCCGGCGCCCTGGCGCGCGGCGGTGTGCTGACATCCAACCTGCAGGCGCTGGAGGCGCTGGCATCGGTCGACACGGTCGTGTTCGACAAGACCGGCACACTGACCGGAGGCGTTCCCCGCCTCGAGCGCGTCTACTGCCGGCAAGGCCTCCGGCCCGGCGATGCACTGGAGATGGCGGCAGCGCTCGCGGCGCAATCGCTGCACCCCGTCGCGCAGGCGCTGGTGAATGCATGGAATGCGCAGTTCCGCTCGCCGCCCGACTGGACTGTGGCGCAGTCCGGCGAGACCGCAGGGCTCGGCCTCGAAGGCCTGATGCGCCGCCATCGCGATGGTGAAGGGGCAGGGAAAGGGGCAGGGCGCCGGATGCGCCTCGGGTCATCGGCCTTCTGCGGCGTGGCGCCGCTGCAGGTGGAGGCGGCGCAGGTCCATCTGGCCGATGACCAGGGATGGGTCGCCAGCTTCGTGCTGGCCGAGGAACTTCGCGCGGATGCGATTGCCGCGGTGGCGGCGCTGCGGACGCAGGGGCTGACGGTGCGGCTGTTGTCGGGCGACCGGGACAACGCGGCGAAAGAGATCGGTGCGCGTGCCGGCATCGCCTTCGCGCAGGGCGGCTGCACGCCGGAGGACAAGCTCGACGTACTCTGGCGGCTGCAGGCCGAAGGAAGACGGATCGCGATGGTGGGCGACGGCCTCAACGACGGGCCCTCGCTGGCGCGCGCCAATGCCTCGTTCGCCTTCGGCCGCGCCGTTCCGCTGTCGCAGGCGCGTGCCGATTTCGTCGTGCTGGGCGACAGGCTGTCCACCATTCCAGAGGCCATCGCGCAAGCACGCAAGACACTGCGGGTGGTGCGCCAGAACCTCTTCTGGGCCGCGGGCTACAACGCGCTGTGCGTGCCGCTCGCCATCGCGGGCTGGCTGCCGGCGTGGCTTGCCGGCCTCGGCATGGCCACGAGCTCTCTCGTGGTGGTCCTCAATGCAGCGCGACTCGCAGCCGCCGGCAAGGCAGGCCGCTGATGGACATCCTCTTCCTGCTCATTCCGTTGTCCGTGGTGCTGGTTCTCGCGATCCTCGGCGGGCTCTGGTGGGCCATCGAGCGTGGCCAGTTCGACGACATCGAGACCGAAGGCGACCGCATCCTGCGCAGCGATTGATTTGCATCAAGCCCTCGGGGGAGGGCCGAAGGGAAACTGCCCGCAACTCATTCAAGGGCACGACGATGCAAGCAACGAACCCACCCGCCGCCATCTACGACGACACCGTCGTGCGGCAGTTCGCACTCATGTCCGTGGTCTGGGGCGTGGTCGGCATGCTGGTGGGCGTGATCATCGCCTCCCAGCTGGCATGGCCCGAACTGAACCTCGGCATTCCGTGGCTCAGCTACGGGCGGCTGCGGCCGCTGCACACCAACGCGGTGATCTTCGCGTTCGGCGGTTGCGCGCTGATGGCCACGAGCTTCCACGTGGCGCAGCGCACCTGCCAGGTCCGGCTGTTCGCGCCGAAGCTTGCATCCTTCGTCTTCTGGGGTTGGCAGGCCGTGATCGTGGCGGCGGCCATCAGCCTGCCGCTGGGCTACACCAGCGGCAAGGAATACGCAGAACTCGAATGGCCCATCGACATCCTGATCGCGGCGGTCTGGGTGGCCTACGCCATCGTGTTCTTCGGCACCATCGGCATGCGCCGTGTGCGCCACATCTACGTGGCGAACTGGTTCTTCGGCGCCTTCATCATCGCCGTGGCGCTGCTGCACATCGTCAACAGCGCCGAGATCCCGGCCGGCTGGATGAAGAGCTACTCGGCCTATGCCGGCGTGCAGGATGCGATGGTGCAGTGGTGGTACGGCCACAACGCCGTCGGCTTCTTCCTCACCGCGGGCTTCCTGGGAATGATGTACTACTACATCCCCAAGCAGGCCGGCCGGCCGGTGTATTCGTACCGGCTTTCCATCGTCCACTTCTGGGCGCTGATCTTCACCTACATGTGGGCCGGCCCGCACCACCTGCACTACACGGCGCTGCCGGACTGGACGCAGTCGCTGGGCATGGTGTTCTCGCTGATCCTGCTGGCGCCGAGCTGGGGCGGCATGATCAACGGCGTGATGACGCTCTCGGGCGCCTGGCACAAGCTGCGCACCGACCCGATCCTGCGCTTCCTGATCGTCGCGCTGTCGTTCTACGGCATGGCGACCTTCGAAGGGCCGATGATGTCCATCAAGACCGTCAACGCCCTGAGCCACTACACCGACTGGACCGTCGGCCACGTGCATGCCGGTGCACTGGGGTGGGTGGGCTTCATCACCATGGGCTCGCTGTACTACCTGATCCCGCGCATGTACGGACGCAAGGAGATGTACAGCGTGAAGGCGATCGAGGCGCACTTCTGGATTGCGACCATCGGCATCGTGCTGTACATCGCCGCCATGTGGATCGCCGGCGTGATGCAGGGCCTGATGTGGCGCGCGATCAATCCCGACGGCACGCTCACCTACACCTTCGTGGAGAGCGTGAAGGCCACCTTCCCGTTCTATGTGGTGCGCCTGATCGGCGGGCTGCTCTACCTGTCCGGGATGCTGGTGATGGCCTGGAACGTCTGGATGACCGTCATCTCGGGCCGCTCGGTGCGCGCCGAGATCCCACTCCCTGTCATGGCCCACGCCTGAGGACGCACGATGAATCCGAACCCGAACCAGTCCACCGGCTTCACCCACGAGAAGGTCGAGACCAACAACCTGCTGATGATCGTGCTGATCCTCGTCGTCGTGGCCATCGGCGGCCTCGTCGAGATCGTGCCGCTGTTCTTCCAGAAGTCGACCACCGAGGCGGTGCAGGGCGTCAAGCCGCTCACGCCGCTGCAGCTCGCGGGCCGCGACGTCTACCTGCGCGAGGGTTGCTACAACTGCCACTCGCAGATGATCCGGCCCTTCCGCTCCGAGACGCTGCGCTACGGCCACTACTCGGTGGCCGGCGAGTTCGTCTACGACCACCCGTTCCAGTGGGGCAGCAAGCGCACCGGGCCCGACCTGCACCGCGTGGGCGGCAAGTACAGCGACGAATGGCATCGCATCCACCTGAACAACCCGCGCGACCTGGTGCCCGAGTCGAACATGCCGGCCTATTCGTGGCTGGAGAAGACCCTGGTCGATGCGCAGGCGCTGCCGGCCCACATGCGCGCACTGCGCAGGGTCGGCGTGCCCTACAGCGACCCCGAGATCGCCGGGGCCGCCGAAGCGGTGAGCGGCAAGACCGAGATGGAGGCCACGGTGGCCTATCTGCAATCGCTGGGCCTGGCGCTCAAGTAGGAAGGACGCACACATGATCGACATCACCACCCTGCGCGTCGCCGCAACCGTCGCCTGCTTCATCGTCTTCATCGGCATCGTCGCCTGGGCCTGTTCGCGCCGCAATGCGAAGGACTTCCAGGAAGCGGCCCGCCTGCCGTTCGAACAGGACTGAAGGGAGAACGACGATGAGCGATTTCATTCACCATTTCTGGTCGAACTACGTGGCGATCGTCTCGCTGCTGAGCATCCTCGCGTGCATGCTGCTGCTATGGCTGACGGCCCGCAAGCGCGTGGCATCGACCGCCGACAACACCACCGGCCACGTCTGGGACGAGGATCTGCGCGAAGCCAACAACCCGCTGCCGCTGTGGTGGGTCGGCCTCTTCGTGCTGACCATCGTCTTCTCGCTGGGCTACCTGGCCGTTTTTCCCGGGCTGGGCAGTTTCCGCGGCCAGTCCGACTGGAGCTCGCGGGGCGAGTACGAGTCGGATGTCGCCAAGGCCACGCAGCAGCTCGCACCCGTGTATGCGAAGTACGTCGCCATGCCCGTCGAGGAGATCGCGAGAGACCCGCAGGCCAAGGCGATCGGCGAGCGGCTTTTCATGAACAACTGCGCGCAGTGCCATGGGTCCGATGCGCGCGGCAGCAAGGGCTTTCCCAATCTGACCGACAAGGACTGGCTGCACGGCRGCACACCCGACAAGATCATCGAGACCATCACGAAGGGCCGCATTGGCGTGATGCCGCCGATTGCGGCAGCCGTCGGCACGCCGGACGACGTGAAGAACGTCGCCAACTACGTGCTGAGCCTCTCGGGCGAGCCGCACGATTCGGTGCGCGCCGGCCTCGGAAAGTCGAAGTTCACCACCTGCACGGCCTGCCATGGCATCGGCGGCGTGGGCAACCAGGCGATGGGCGCGCCGAATCTCAGCGACAGGATCTGGCTCCACGGCTATGGCGAGGCCGCCATCGTCCAGATGATCAACACGGGCAAGCACAGCGAGATGCCGGGGCAGGAGGGCCGCCTCACCGAGGCGCAGATCAGGATGCTTGCGTCGTACGTGTGGGGGTTCTCCAACACGCCCGCGGCCGCGCCCTGACATCGGAACACCATGACCCGGAAGATCATTCCCATCGTCAGCGCAGGCAGCGAGGAGGTCGGCCTTTACGAGGCCACGAAGAAGATCTACCCCCGCACCGTGCGCGGCATGTTCGCCCGCTGGCGCTGGGCCATGGTCTTTCTCACCCAGCTGGTGTTCTACGGCATGCCGTGGGTGGAGTGGGGCGGCCGGCAGATGGTGCTGTTCGACCTGTCCGCGCGCCGCTTCTACATCTTCGGCCTGGTGCTGTACCCGCAGGACCTGATCTATCTCTCGGGCCTGCTGGTCGTCAGCGCGCTGGCGCTCTTCCTCTTCACCGCGGTGGCCGGGCGGCTGTGGTGCGGCTATGCCTGCCCGCAGACCGTCTACACCGAGATCTTCATGTGGGTGGAGCACAGGATCGAGGGCAACCGCACCGCGCGCATGCGGCTCGACGCCGAGCCGATGTCGCTCGAGAAGCTGGTGAAGAAGTGGTTCAAGCACATCGTCTGGATCGGCATCGCGCTGTGGACCGGCTTCACCTTCGTGGGCTACTTCACGCCGATCCGCGAACTGGGCATGGCCTTCCTGCAGACGCAGATGGGTTCGTGGGAGGTGTTCTGGGTCTTCTTCTACGGCTTCGCCACGTACGGCAACGCCGGCTTCATGCGCGAGCAGGTCTGCAAGTACATGTGCCCCTACGCGCGGTTCCAGAGCGCCATGTTCGACCGCGACACGCTGATCGTGACCTACGACCCGCAGCGCGGCGAGCCGCGCGCGCCGCGCCGCAAGGGGCCCGACCCGCGCACACTGGCCCTGGGCGACTGCATCGACTGCGGCCTGTGCGTGCAGGTGTGCCCGACCGGCATCGACATCCGCCAGGGCCTGCAGTACGAATGCATCGGCTGCGGCCTGTGCGTGGATGCCTGCGACACCGTCATGCAGAAGATGGCCTATCCGCCGCGGCTGATCCGCTACGACACGCAGAACGGCATGGAGGCCGGCTGGTCGCGCCGCCAGCTGCTGCTGCGCGTGCTGCGGCCGCGCGTGCTGGTCTACACGGCGGTCCTGGCCGCGCTGATGGTGGGACTGCTGGCAAGCCTGGTCACGCGCACGCCGTTCAAGGTCGATGTGGTGCGCGACCGCGCGTCGCTGGCACGCATCGCCGAGGGCGGGCGCCTGGAGAACGTCTACCGGCTCCAGATCATGAACGCCACCGAGCAGCCGCAGCGCTACCGCATCGATGCGCAGGGACTGGATGGACTGAGCATTTCGCCGGACGGGCTCGTGACGGTCGATGCGGCCCAGTCGCGCTGGGTCGCGGTGCGGCTGCAGGTGCCCTACGGCGTCATCCCCGCCGGCTCGCACACGGTGCACTTCGGCATCCGCGAAGAGGGCAGCGGGGCGCAGGTTTCGGAAAAAGCGGCCTTCCTGGTGCCGCGCTGAAAGGTCGAGATGAATGCAACAACAGCGATGAACGAACGATCGGTGGATGCCTGGTGGCGACATCCCCTGCTGTGGATGGTGATCGGCGGGCCGGCGGTCGTGGTGGTCGCGAGCTTCGCGACCTTCTGGCTCGCCTGGCGCAGTCCGGATGCGCTGGTGTCCGAGGACTACTACCGCGAGGGCATCGAGATCAACAAGACCCTGGCCGACAAGAAGCTGTTGCCCGCACTCGCGGGAAGAAACCACGCCGCCACGCCGGCGGACGACGTGCCGGCGCCGCGCCGCAAGGCCGCGCCATGACCTGGACGCGCCAGCTCATCGGTGTCCTGTGGCCGGCGTTCCTGCTGGCCTGCGGCACGGAGATCGTGGTGTTCGCCTTCGTCGACCCCGCCAGCCTGCACTGGGGCGGCGATTCGCTGCAGATGTCGCGCCAGGGCGTCTACACGGTGGCGTTCTTCGTCTTCTGGGTGATGGCGGCGGCTGCGGGCGCCTTCACCGCGCTGCTGTCGATGCCTCCCGCCCGCAACCCCGGCGACCGCCCATGACCTGTTCCTCGCCCGTCCTCGGCAACACCCCGGCCACCCTGCCGACCGACCTGCTGCGGCAGTTCGACGTCCCGGGGCCGCGCTACACCTCCTATCCCACGGCCGATCGCTTCGTAGAAGCCTTCGGCGTTGACGACTACGTGCAGGCGCTGCGCATGAGGCGCGACGAAGGCATCGGGGCCGCGCCGATTTCGCTCTACGTGCACATTCCGTTCTGCGAATCGCTGTGCTACTACTGTGCCTGCAACAAGGTCGTGACGCGGCATCGCGACCGGGCCGGCCGGTACATGGCGTACCTGGCGCGCGAGGTCGGGCTGCAGGCCGCCGAGCTCGGCCATGGCACGACCGTCGGCCAATTGCACCTGGGCGGTGGAACGCCCACTTTCCTGGACGACGACGAACTGGGCGAGCTCATGGCCTTGCTGCAGCGTTCGTTCGCCTTCGTTCCCGGCGCAGAGATATCCATCGAGATCGATCCCCGCACCGTCGATGCCGGGCGCCTCGCACACCTGGCCGCGCTGGGCTTCAACCGCCTGAGCTTCGGCGTGCAGGATTTCGATCCCGACGTGCAGAAGGCCGTGCACCGCATCCAGCCGGCACGGCAGGTGTTCGAGCTGATGGCGGCGGCGCGCGACCTCGGCTTCGGCTCGATCAACGTCGACCTGATCTACGGGCTGCCGCGTCAGAACGGCGCATCCTTCGACCGCACGCTGGCCCAGATCCGCGAACTGCGCCCCGACCGCATCGCGCTCTATGCCTATGCGCACCTGCCCGAGCGCTTCAAGGCGCAGCGGCGCATCGCCACCGAAGAGCTGCCCGACGCCGCCGACCGCGTGCGGATGCTCGCGCGTGCCATTGCCGAGCTGACCGAGGCCGGTTACGTCTACATCGGCATGGACCATTTCGCACTGCCCGGCGATCCGCTTGCCGTGGCCAAGAGGCAGGGGCGGCTGCATCGCGACTTTCAGGGTTACAGCACCCAGCCGGACGGCGATCTCGTGGCGCTGGGCGTCTCCGCCATCGGCCGCATCGGCACGACCTACAGCCAGAACGCGAAGACCATCGAGGAGTATTGCGACCACCTCGATCAGAAGCGTCTGCCGGTGGTGCGGGGACTGGCGCTGACGCGCGACGATCTGCTGCGGCGCGCGGTGATCATGGCGCTGATGTGCCAGGGCCGCGTGAACTTCGACGCCATGGGCGACGCGCACCGGGTCGATTTCCGGCGCTACTTCGCGGCCGAGTTCGCCGCACTCGGTCCGTTGGCGGCCCAGGGCCTCGTGCGGCTGAGCGATCACGACATCGAGGTGACGCCGCAGGGGTGGTTCCTCGTGCGCGCCGTCGCGATGGTGTTCGACCGGTACTGTCGTGCGAACCGAACGGGTTTCTCGCGCGTGGTTTGAAATGGAACCTTGTTTTTCTGTTTGCTGCGCTGTTGTGTTTGACGTTCGTTGTTCAGGGCGCGCTCACGCCGACGGTGTGCTCTGCTCCGCGAATGTCCCCCGGCGCGGCCTAGGGCCGCATGCCTCCTCCTTTATTTCGCTGCGCAGAGCACACCATCGGCGTGATCGCTCAGCGCTGCGGTTGATCAGCCAGCACGAGAGCAG